>NZ_JAAGOG010000379.1:0-3229 GCF_010747425.1 Nostoc sp. UIC 10630 | reverse complement strand
CTAAATAAAATCACCATTCAACAATACTTTGTCGCGTCTTCCCCGCATTCATCTACTAAATACAACAAACACTTATAACGAAGACCAATTATTTGTTCATAGAGAGGATTGATTTTACATAATGGGGGAATGTGAAAAAGTGTCCGCCCTAAAATTGATACAGTTCTTTCAAAAGGACAGTGAGATGGAATTAGTTTACATAATAGTCTGGCTAATTTGGGATTATGAATTTCTAATATTTCAACCTGATAACGTATCTGGTTTAATAAGCTGTGATTTAAATGGTCTTGCTTAGGTAAATTCATATATCAACTCTCTTTCCCGAAATCTATTCCTCTAAAATGACAGTTATCTTCAGACAAAAACATCGTAAATTTACGAAACTATTTCTCTTCTTAAAGAAAGCTAATTGAAATCTCAGTAAAATTCCTTAAAATCCAACCATCAGCACACCATCGCCAGCAACCATGTCTGTCTGCTGCCATCATTAAAAACAATTGGTAGCCCTCTGTTGCCATCAGTTACAACTGTGGTTGCTCTTGGGCAGAACTGCGATTTTTGGAAATAGTGAAAATCTTCCTACATCTGGCTACATTATCGCTTATCCTTTTAAAGGAGAAGATTGTTCGTACTATTTGAGCAATGTTGTATGGACAAGAATGAAAAACAAATCCTTGATTCATGGCAGATGAATGCTTTGTTATGGGCACAAGCAATTCGTCAGCAGCAAATCTATTCTCGTGCGATCGCCACTGATGCCGCTATACTCAAAACAGTAAGCCAACTTAATCCACAAACATTCTTAGACATTGGATGCGGTGAGGGATGGTTGTCTCGACAGCTTTTTTCTTTAGGAATTGATGGATGGGGTGTTGATTTTTGTGCCGATCTCATTGACGCAGCAAGGCATAGTGGTGATTCTCGCTTTGTTGTCTGTTCCTACTCGGATCTTGCATCACAAAGATTTAGCACCATTAGCTATTTCTCTTGCTTTATCTGCAACTTTTCAATTCTAGGCGAATGCGCTCTTGATGAGATCGCCAAGGCAGGCCATAGCCTGTTAGAGTCCAAAGGCAAAATAATCATTCAAACCCTTCATCCGATAATTGCTTGCGGTGACTCTACATACTCCAATGGATGGCGCGAAACTTCATGGCAAACAGTTTCAGATAAGCCATTTCACCCTGTTCCTTGGTATTTCAGAACGCTCGAATCATGGATCAACGAGTTCCATGCTTTAAATTACCGATTGTTAAATTTATATGAGCCATGCGATCCCAAAACGAACAAACCGATTTCAATTATTTTTGTCTTTGAGCGCGAATAAAGTATTAAACGCATTTGTTAATAAACAACCCCGTACTGGTTTTTGCCCTCAGCTAAGTTAATCATAGGAGTTGGTAGTCTTGAAATAGTCAACTGTAACGCTTGCATTTGAGGAAAATCACGCTTAATAATTTCGATAGTTTTTCTTTGACTCTCTTGATTTTTAACTATCAGTTGTGCAGTGCCATCCCCCTGAGAACCTACGCCTTTTCCTCCAAAGATATAAGGCTTAAGTGGCTCATGAGCGAGAAGCAAATGAAGATTTTTTGCAGTTAATTGCTCAGGACAAGCTGGAACTACGTGCAGATCAAATTCTGTTTGGGCTTTTGTCATTAAAGCTCCAAGAACTTGGGCATCTCCGAGTTGTATTGCTTCAACTGCTGCTTGGGTAATTTCAGAGCTAATAGAACCAAAATATTTTTGGACATTTTGCTCTATTGAATTAGTAGCCCAAGGATAACACCGATTCAATCGTCTTAGTATTTCTTGTGTGTTTTTGCTACCGCCGAGATCGACAATCACAAAAAACAAATCCTCACCCACTTTCAATTCAAGTAGGTCGATTTTTTCACCATCAAATATCATCAATATTGGGCAATTTCCGTAAGCACAAGCCTGATCCATACGACCACAAAGGCTAGGAGTGTTTCTTTCTCCTTTGTAGGCAAACTCCATTTCTGAACGAATTGTCATCTCCAAGCCATACAGACGATTAAAAGCCCTCGCAATCAGAACGCAAAAGGCAGCACTCGAAGATAATCCCTTTTGGATGGGTAAGTCGGTTAGATAATTATCAACCTCAAGTCCGCCGACACCATAGTGAGTCAGAAATTGATAAGCTGTACCAGCAGCATAACTAAAAAAACCGCCCTCTTTGGCTATGGACTTAAGAGTATTAGATTCCATAGGTAATTTGAGCGGTTCATAACTCCTGCCATCATTGAGAGAAGCACGAATAATTAATTCAGTAGAATTAGGCAAGACATTGGCATAAATTCCTTGATTAGTACCAACAATTAAGGTGTAGCCCTTTTCGAGAAGAGGATTAACACTGCGATATTCTCCTGCCCAGTCAGTGTGTTCTCCAAACAAACAAAGACGACCCGGAACAAAAATTCTCATTTTAACTTTCCTGTTCTTAATCAAGGTATATTATCCTGATTAACTTGAATAGATAACATACCAGTCATCACTCCAATAGCCTACATCACCAGGGCTTTCGGGAATCACTCATGAGAATCGATTCCTCTTAGGCGATGACTACGCTCCATAAGAGTGATGTCTACGACGGGCTGTCCGGTGTCGCTACTTCCTTCATCCCCTGATTTGCCTTCTCAGCACTCCATCACCAGCAACTATGTCCTGTGTACCACCAAGGAAGAAGCTCAAAGTCGCGGATGTGTCGTAGTACTTGCGCTTGCCTTGCGGTTACTTCTAAGTAATGCCAACTTCAAGATTATTCGTTTTTTGCGTAAAGCACGAAACTTGAGGTGAACATTCTGAACAAGCTTCGTTTCCGTATAATAAATAGTTAGGGTTCCCACTTGACTACACAAACATAAAGAAGTTTTGCTTCGATTCGTACCCTAGACATAATGGAATAGATATATGCCCCAGAATTTCTAGAGGTGTTAGTATGACTGTTATCACTCCTGATCGTTTCGTCGTAGAGGAAAGCCCTTCTCACGCCGCGCACGAGCCAAATCGCACCCTCTGGATCAGCGAAGCAGGAGGGCTTACCCAGTTTGGCGCGTTCATCGAAGTTCTGCAACCTGGCTCTCGTTCATCGATCAAGCATTGGCATAGTGCTGAGGATGAAATGGTCTATGTCCTCGAAGGCGAGATCACGCTCATTGAAGGAGACACAAAGACTGTATTACGTCCTGGCGACGCTGCAACTTTT
>NZ_JAAGOG010000072.1:0-35475 GCF_010747425.1 Nostoc sp. UIC 10630 | reverse complement strand
CTGCTCCCCTGCTTCTTCCCCATTCCCCATTCCCCACTTCTAAGGCGTTCTCACTGCCCCAGAGTAAATCAAACCCCGTTGCAGATCCAGCGTTATAATCGCTCCATCTCGAATCACCTGTGTTGCCTGCTTCACGCCAACAATCACTGGCACACCGAGACGTAAGCCAATCACCGCCGCATGACTTGTGAGACTTTCCTCTTCCGTAATAATTCCGGCAGATTTGCGAATAGCCTCAACAAAATCAGCACTAGTGCGCGGTGCAACTAATATGTCTCCAGGATTAAAGTTACTAACATCCATGCCAGTATTCGCTACCCGTGCGCGACCACTTACTAAACCTTGTCCTAATCCAATTCCGTGACCTAGTACCGCCGTCACCACCTCAACCTTAATCAAATCTGTGGAGCCAGAAATTCCCTGGAGTGTGCCAGCAGTCATCACTACTAAATCACCCTCAGATAGTAACTTCAACTCCTGAGCCACATTAATCGCAGCTTGAAATGTCTGACCAGTGGAAGGTAATCCTAGCACCAATAGCGGTTTTACTCCCCACACCATTTGTAGCTGCCGCGCTACATTCACATGGGGGGTAACAGCCAAAATTGGTGTATTGGGACGGAATTTAGAGACATTGCGAGCAGTTGCCCCAGTTTGCGTTAGGGTCATGATTGCTGATGCGCCTAGTTGTTCGGCAATTTGACCTACAGCTTGACTAATCGCATTAGGAATGGAGCGCCTAGCATCTCTCACGGAACGCAAGTTTAAGTGTTGGGCTTCTTCCTGCTCCATCCGCTCGGCAATCCGCGCCATTGTCGCTACTGCTTCTACAGGGAAGCTACCGACGGCGGTTTCATTGGAGAGCATCACCGCGTCTGTGCCGTCTAAAATCGCGTTTGCCACATCTGACACTTCCGCGCGGGTGGGACGGGGATTGCTCACCATGCTGTCTAACATCTGGGTGGCGGTGATGATGGGAATCCCTAAGCGATTTGCTGTCGCAATTAGCCGCTTTTGGAGTACCGGAACATCTTCGGCTGGCAATTCTACGCCTAAGTCGCCTCTGGCAACCATTACGCCATCACACAAAGCCAGAACTGCCTCCATTTGTTCAATAGCTTCATGTTTTTCAATTTTGGCAACCACCGGCACTTGCTTGCCTGTACTAGAAATTAGTTCTTTAATTTCGATCATGTCCTGCGGATTGCGGACAAAGGAAAGTGCCACCCAATCTACACCTTGATCTAGACCAAACATCAGATCCTCTCGGTCTTTGTCGGTCATTGCCTTAATTGACAGGTAAACGCCGGGAAAGTTTACGCCTTTGTTGTTAGAAAGTTTACCAGGCACGGTGACGCGACAATGCAAATCACCTTTGTCTCGGTTAATCTCCTCTACCAGCATTTCTACTCGTCCATCATCGAGGAGGATTTTTGCCCCAACTGGGACTTCTTCGGCTAAATAATCGTAGGTGACGCAGCTAATTTCCTGTGTGCCTACCACCGGACGGTTTGTCAAGGTGAAGCGATCGCCTTTTGCCAAAACTATAGACCCGTTGTCAAACTTCCCCAAGCGAATTTTTGGGCCCTGCAAGTCTTGGAGAATGGCCACTGGCTGATTTAATTCAAAAGCGGTTTGCCGAATTAAGCGAATACTACGCTGATGGTCGGCATGAGTTCCGTGGGAGAAGTTTAGCCGTAGCGTCGTGGCTCCCGCTTCAATAATTGCCTTGAGCATTTCAGGACTGCTAGTGGCGGGGCCAATAGTAGCGACAATTTTTGTCCGGCGCAGAGAATCTCTTAATTGCATAGGGGCTGAAGTGAGGGAGCTATCTGGGAAGTCATCGTAACTTAAGTTGCATCTCCTTTTCAGTTACTGCTATATCAATAGATATAAGCAGTTAGAGAGGTTTTATGGGAGAGTGAGGGCTGTGGGATAGACTAGATATAGTACATCAATCTTGTATCCATCCTCCCAACGAAAGAGTTTATCCCATCAACTTTTTGCCAATTGCTATACCCCACTTATCAGTAAAGATTAGTTCTTGTCTGGAATCATAGCGTTATTCATCTACTGATATGCAAAGCTGTGGATAAATATTGCTATACAAAAGGTTACAAAACTTTATTCTTCACTAATATTTATCGTATATTCGTAATGTTTGATTAAGAAGGAGTCAATGTAGAGATGATCGCATCGGAGGCACGAAAGCCACTGACAATCCCGCCAAAGGAATTTTTAGCGCCTCCTGGTGATTTTAATCCCACGCTATTGCTGTTTTTGGTAGCTGTAGCAATGCTGGTGTTATCTAACTTTGGTTACTGGCTTTGGGAATGGCCCCACTGGCTCTGCTTTAGCGTTAACACTATTGCGTTGCATTGTGCTGGGACGGTTATTCACGACGCTTGTCACCAATCTGCCCATCGCAACCGGGTGATAAATGCGATGTTAGGACATGGCAGTGCGTTGATGCTAGCTTTTGCTTTTCCAGTGTTTACGCGGGTGCATTTACAACATCATGGCCATGTCAATCATCCCAAAGACGACCCAGATCATTATGTCTCTACAGGTGGCCCACTGTGGCTGATTGCAGTGCGGTTTTTGTACCACGAGGTATTTTTCTTTCAACGGCGACTGTGGCGGAAATATGAGCTACTAGAATGGTTCATCAGTCGCTTAATTGTTGGTGTAATTGTTTATATATCAGTGCAATACCACTTTTTGGGTTACATTCTGAATTTTTGGTTTATACCAGCTTTTGTAGTGGGGATAGCACTGGGATTATTTTTCGACTATTTGCCCCATCGTCCTTTTGCGGAGCGCGATCGCTGGAAAAATGCTCGCGTCTACCCTAACCAAGTTCTTAATATCCTAATTATGGGACAGAATTACCACTTAATTCATCATTTGTGGCCTTCTATTCCTTGGTATAATTATCAACCTGCATACTATGTGATGAAACCCCTGTTAGATGAAAAAGGATGTTACCAAACTTCAGGATTGTTGCAGAAAAAGGACTTTTTTGAGTTTGTTTACGACATCTTTCTAGGAATTAGATTTCATCATCAAAAAGAATAAAGTTGTTGTATGAAGCGCTCGCTTGCTCACGGCTGACACTGGGAAAGTGATCTAAAAACTCATCCAGTGAGTCACCAGCTTCTAGATAATCGAGTAAGGTTTTTATCGGCACACGAGTACCAACAAAAACGGGCGTTCCCCCCAATATATCGGGGTCGCTATGAACAAGACGCGATGTGGATGTCATATAGTTAGTATGTGTTCGACAGACTAGCTTCTGATCCTAGCTCTGGTTGTCTTAGAGGTTGTTTGAAAAGTGCTTGGCTGTTTAAAAATGCTGAACCTATTTGACGTTTTCACGATTTGATTTTAAGTATTCTATCTTTTCAGCCATAGACTGCCCAACACCAATCAATACCCCGTGACGATCTTCACCCAGTAGCCACTCAAACTTTTTCGAGACTATGTAATATTCAAACCCATACATTTCTGCTATTAGGTCGGCAATTACCGCAATCTTGCCCTCATAGAGCCAGTAATTACCATGCTGTTTAGTTCTTTTCCAGTCTTCAGTCACAAACCATACTGTCTCTTCTAGAGGTACAAGTTCTTTCAAAACGTCGGGTGCATATTCGAGATGAATTGAGCAAGACGGTTCTTTGAATGAACCCCACCACCAGCGATAATTTAGTCCTTTTTTACCCAAGCTTGTGAATCGCTCAAGAATTGACACCAATATCTGTTCGTATTCATGAAGGCTAACTAACCTGAAATCATTGCAAGAAAGGTTTAGCGTTTTTATGGCTTCTTCAATATCTACTCTGAAATCTAAGCGTTGAGTCATAAAATCTCCATCGCTCTAATACCAATGAGTAATTAATTGGATCGCTCTCCAAACAAAGCCAAATCAGTAATTTTGGTTGGTGATGTATGTGAGCGATCGCAGTAATTAAACTCCCGTTATATCCCTAAAGAGGTTATTCCATAATACTTTTGAATGCGTGACTTTCGCGGCTCGACTGAGCTTCGCCGAACGTCCTTGCGGTACTAGACTATTAAGGATGGTCTATTTTCTAACCAACATTACCCGCAGACAACACTTGTTCAACTGTAAGCGCAATTTCCGGGAAAATTGCAGACACAATTTGTTGACTCCCGCTAAACTCTTTTTCCTCGTACAATCCTTCTGACAACAATAAAATCGTAATTTTTGACTCTATTGGATCTACAATCCAATATTCAGGAATCTCTAATGCTGCATATTCAGAACGTTTATACCGATAATCGCGTTTTACTGAATCAGGACTGACAACTTCCACTACTAATATCGGCGCAGACTGACAAACAGCAGATTCATCAAGGAATTCCATTACCTGTTCAGCCGTTACAACATAAACATCAGGCAATCTTGACTTTCGCCATCCCGTTCTCACCCCCGCTTCTCTAAAACATAGCCAAGGTAAACTCAAGCGATTGATTTCTGTGTCAAATGTCTGTTCAAGGAATTTAGCAAGTAGTAAATGTCTAAAAGTTGGTGGATTCATGCGTTCTAGTTTCCCATCCACCAGTTCATAACGGCTATCAGTACCATCGTTATAAGCGAGATATTCTTCAAAAGAGTATAGACGCTCTGTAGTTGTCTGTGTCATCGCGCAACTTTTAAATAAAGGTTTTTTTTGAGGTAGTACTCAAAAAATCATTAGTAATTGCATACATATTGGCTTGTAGTAGGGTTTCAACGTGTAGGCAAATAAAAAAGCTGTATAATCTTATCACCCACAAGGCACGATTCTATTGTTAGCTACTTAATCATACTACCACCCCAAAAAAATCCAAAAGTTCTACTGCGGCACAATTTTATGCGATCGCATTTACTAAAAATCAAAAGAGTGATTTCTGTCTGAAGAGGTTATTGTTCAATCAAATTATTAATTGTTGAACCGAATTATTCCTCCACACCGAATACTGTTCGGTTAAGGCAAGAGACGCGATGAATCGCCGTCTCTACAATAATCAGTACTTTGTAGAGACGGCGATTTATCGCATCTTTAGCGATCAATAATTTTCATCAAAAAACCTTAATCGAACCGAATTATTCCTCTACACCAGCATTTCCTTTGGTAATTCGAGAGCGGCGTAACCCCTCGTAGACATCGCTTGCTCACGGCTGACACTGGGAGGCTGTTTGTTAAATATATTTTATTTAAATAATTTACACTTTTGACTTAACTGCTGGCTGTGATGTTTGTAAAGGCTGGGGCAAACTCCAGTCGGGACGCAAGCTAGCGGCGTTGCGTAAATAAATATGATGAACCGAGGCGGAGGCTGGCAGATAGGCGTGGATTAAGAACCGAATGCAGCGCTGCAAGCTACCTTCAACGTGCATTTGCTGCACATCCAACATGGCCACATTATCCCAACCAGGACGCGCTCTAGCGATCGCAGCTGGAAAAATCACATCCAAATCGCGTGTCACCGAGAAAGTAACACTAATCATGTCTGTCGGCTGAAATTGATTCCGATTTTCCAATTCATCTAGTAGTTCTGTCACTACCTCTCGGATTGCCTCAACAGTATTTTCTGAAGCAGTTGTTGCTCCACGAATAGCCCGCATTTGCCACTCCACGCCAAAATCCTCCTAAAAAGATAAAAGTTAGGAGTTAGAAGTTAGGAGTTAGGAGTTAGGAGTTCAAACTCTCAACTTCTCACTCCTAACTCCTAACTCAAGCTAGGGTCGATATAACCACAGAGGTAAACCACTAGTAGAGACTTCAAATTCGAGCCAATCAATTCCAGATCGAATTCCTGATGAAACCTGACGACTTCCTGGTAGAAGTCGACTCAATAGGGGTTTACGTTCTTCTAGGGTATAGCAGAGAGTTTTTTCCGGATCAAGTCCAACTAATTCTGCTGTCCAGCGACGGGCATCTTCTTCAGTACCCAGGCGGTCTACAACACCCAATTCTAGGGCTTGCTGTCCAGTAAAAATCCGACCATCGGCGAAACTTTTTACAGCTTCTACTGTTAAAGAACGGCCATCAGCTACCGTTTGGACAAACTGCTGATAACTTGTGTCAATCAACTCTTGCAAGATGTTTTCTTCTGGTTGAGTCAGCTGCCGATCAAAAGCCAAAATGTCTTTGTAAGGGCCAGACTTAATTACCTGGAAGGAAACACCGATTTTTTCTAGCAAGCGTTCCAAGTTATTGCCACGCAAAATCACACCAATACTACCCGTAATTGTACCTGGGTTAGATACGATGTGTTCTGCTCCCATGCCGATGTAGACACCTCCAGAAGCCGAAATATTGCCAAAGCTAGCGACGATTTTAATTTTTTCGCGCAAACGCTTCAGGGCGCTGTAAATTTCTTGAGAATCTCCGACTGTACCGCCAGGGCTATCAATACGCAGCAATAATGCCGGAAATTTTTTTTCTTCTACAGTTTTCAGTGCTTCTAGGACGCGTTTGCGAGTCGCACCGGCGATCGCACCAGTAATTTCAATCCGCGCAATTTGTTTTCTAAACTTGGGCTTAAACGGCCAAACCATGAGCTGTAAACATTCCTCGTAATAAACTCAATATAAGATCCCCAGAGGTCAGACGACCTTCTTTCCTCTGTTAAGAAACATGAGCAGGCATTATGTTTATCAAGATTTTAAGGAAATTTTTATATTTTGCAGTGAGTTTTATTTGATATTCTCGATGAATGCTAACAAATTCCTTAAACATTGCAGCCAACACAAAATGCCAAACTCTAGTTTAGCGTCCAATGTGGTGGTTTAGCACAGACTATTTTAGCTATTTTGCATAATTAAAAGTTTCAAAGCCCTTAGTTTACTAGCTTTTTGACTGTTTTCGGATTGGGTTACTACAGTCGGGCATACGGAACATTTATCAGTAATTAATAACTAATAACTAATTAATAATAAGTATTTAATTAATAATTTTGGTACTCAATTTAATTAATAAAATTTCATTCAGTAACACTAATCCCTGTTTAGGTTAAGACCAGTAGTACTTTCATTTTGGGGAATCTCAATTTTTCCTCTCTTGTACAGCCCATGAACACCTGACGAAGACTATTCACATCATTCAGGAGTCTATTCGTAAAATTTGATACCGATAGTAAACATAAGTATCAAACAGTGACCCGACGAAACTACAGGTCAAGCTAATTACAAATAATCCACGCAGGGGAGTCCCACTGCCAAAGGTGGCGAGGAAACGTATAATCTCAGTGGCGATCGCTTCAGTTAACTCTTGTAAACCCGGAAAGGAACCGATAAGGGATAAAAGGAGCAGTCCACCGCCAACGAAGAAGATGGGAGCGACAAAACTAAATATGATCGTAAGTACTAAGGAGCGGAGAAAGTTAATGAAAATAGTCATTTAGGACAAACTCCGTGAGTAGAGATGACAATAGCTAGATAGCGGTTTGTCATTTTCTACAATACGTGCGATCGCTCCAAAGCAGACAATCTGTCAAAAATCTTAAGTTTTCATTAAAAGAAATGGCTACCAGTTACAACACGTGCTGGGGCTTTCCAAAATTATTTAAATCAATCAAACCCTTGCATAATCAAGCTTGTGGTCAAGATTAGCATCCATTCATTGGTTTGCAGCACGTTTAATAATAGCTTTATTTTCTGAGAGCATTTTTAATCTAAGTTAATATTCAGCCCCCTTGGGAGTCAGGGGCATAAGGGAAATGAGTTAGAAATAACCATTCCCAATTCCCCATTCCCTATCCCAACGACTTCCGCTATTCTTAAGGCAGTTACCGAGTTAGCTACAGAACATTGAACCAGATTACATCCAAATCCAGTTTAGGAGAATGGAGTCAGCGATTGCTGGCAGCGATTTTTCTGGGTGGGCAAGTACTAGTTCACCTATTGAGGGGCAAAATCCATCGGCGCAACACCTTAGAACAAATGGCAGCAGTTGGGCCAGATTCTCTATTTATTGCCCTATTGACGGCTATTTTCGTCGGCGCGGTGTTTACCATTCAAGTGGCACGAGAATTTATCAACTTTGGTGCAGGAAACATTATCGGGGGGGTGCTTTCTATAGCGTTGACACGAGAACTCTCTCCCGTGTTAACAGCAGTGGTTTTGGCAGGGCGAGTCGGTTCTGCCTTTGCAGCCGAAATCGGTACCATGCGCGTAACAGAACAAATCGATGCCATGTTGATGTTAAAAACAGATCCAATCGATTATCTGGTTATTCCCCGCGTTATTGCTTGCTGTTTAATGCTACCAATTTTAACCCTCCTGTCTTTGATAACAGGGATGTTCGGAGGATTCGTAATTGCGACAAATGTCTACAACCTCTCTGATACCGTATTTCTAGACTCAGCCCGTAACTTTCTTGGGATCTGGGATATTATTAGCGCCATGCTTAAGGCATGTTGCTTTGGGATTTTAATCGCCGTAATTGGTTGCAGTTGGGGATTGACGACAACAGGAGGAGCCAAAGGAGTAGGACAGTCAACCACAACTGCTGTTGTGACTGCCTTGCTAATTATATTTGTTAGCAACTTCTTTCTTTCTTGGTTAATGTTTCAAGGGCTTGGCAGTGCATTTTTGAAAGGCTTATAAAAGTGAGAAGTGAGTATTTAGGAGTTAGGAGTGATGAGTTAAAACTCCTCACTCCTGTAGAGACACGATTAATCGCGTCTCTACTTCTGACTCCTAAAATAAGAGATATGTTTACTAATAAAGCAGGATTTAAAATTGTGACCAGTTCATTTGCTCCTAACTCCACATCAACTGTGGAACTCAAGCCTAGTTACAATATACCTATAGTGTTAGTGATTACCGCTATTCCACTACTGTTGGTACAACCGTGGATAGGCGCTGTTTTCACACTGTTTGGCTTATTTCTCATGTTTCAGGCGTTAACGCTGCGTTTGCAATTTACCGTCACCGACTTAGATATTTACAGAAATGAAAAATTGATTCGGCGCTTTCCCTACCAGGAATGGCAAAACTGGCGGATCTTCTGGAATGGAGTCCCCATTTTGTTTTACTTTAAAGAAATTAAAAGTATTCACTTTTTGCCGATTTTATTTGACCCCAACATGTTGAGAACTTGCTTAGAACAACGTTGTCCGCGTATTTAGTGCTGAGTACCACGAGTGCTGAGTCATTTTGCTCTCAACTCATAACTCAGCCCTTGTGACTCAGGACTTTTATGGCAGGTTAATTGTAATATTTCTGAAAGCTATTTATTCGCGTCATAGGAATTACACTATTGTTTATGAACCCAGAGGCATCTCAAACCCCAGAACCAATTGATGAGCGGTTGGCAGAAAAAGAAGAGCAAAACAATGCAGTTGAACATCCAGTCAATCCATCTGTTGAGTCAGTGGGAGAAACAGGAGGCGTTAGCTCATCAGAAAACTACGCAACTTTTGAGCCACTCATCTCCAATGCAGAAGTGGTAGATACTACAGTAGAGCTAACAGAAAATTCAAATGGCGAGTTTGTAGCGCAGTCGGAACCGGAAAACACCGCACTGGGGTCAGAAATAGAATCAGAAAATCATCCATTATATGCAGAAGCAGAGCAGCGAGTAGCAGAGTTGCAAAAGGCTGAAGCAGCCCTCAAGGAAGAAATAGTTAAGCTGCAAGCTTCTTATAAAAACCTTCAGGCACAAGTGAGTGAAACTCAAACCTCACTGGGACGACTTGTGCAAGAATCGTTGGTACAGTTAGAACAACGCAAACAAACCCTGCAAATTTCTGTAGAACAGCTAGAACGCCGTCAAGAACGTATCCGCAACGAGATGCGAACTACTTTTGCTGGTACATCCCAAGATTTGGCAATTCGGGTGCAGGGTTTTAAAGACTATCTCACGGGTAGCTTACAGGATTTGGCTGTTGCTGCCGAGCAGTTGCAACTAACGCCAACAGTGGTGGAGCGAGAAAAACCAGCTGTAAAAGAGGCTAAAGCTGTTGAGGCCCAACCTGGAATACCGCAATTTGCCCAACAGCAGTTTCAAGATACTACAAAGCAAATTCGCCGCCTAATTGACCAATACCGCAATAAACCAGATTATTACGGCCCAGCATGGCAACTACGCCGAACCTTTGAACCAATCCATGCAGAACGAGTCTCGAATTGGTTTTTTACCCAAGGGGGACGGGGTGGTTTGCGGACAATGGGTAGCCGCTTACAGAATATTCTGATTGCCTCAGCTGCAATTTCGATATTACACAAGCTGTATGGCGATCGCATTCGTACTTTAGTCTTAGCTAATACACCAGAGCGATTAGGTGAATGGCGGCGCGGCTTACAAGACTGTCTGGGAATCGGTCGCCCAGATTTTGGCCCAGACCGGGGTGTAGTATTATTTGAGGCTTCTGATGCTCTCGCTCAGAAAGCAGACCGATTGACGAAAGCCAATCAACTGCCCTTAATTATCATTGACGATTCAGAAGAGCAAATCAGTTTGTCACTGCTGCAATTTCCTCTGTGGTTAGCCTTTGCTCCTGACCCCAAAACCGTGAGAAACTATGATGATGACTTTTAATTAGTCATTGGTCATTGGGCATTGGGCATACCAATTCTATGTGAGACTGAACTTTATTTACGTAGGGGCAATTAATGAATTGCCTCTCTAGTATCTAGTTCTGTGTAATTCCTATAGATGCATCTTCTTTCAAGAATGGTATTAAGAGATATTTCTCTAGATTTTTAAACTTTATTATGGCTATCTGGTTAAGTCTGTGCGGCGTAATAGTGCTTATAGCTTACCTGCTGGGTTCCTTTCCCACTGGGTATATTGCTGTGAAGCAGTTAAAGGGTATCGATATTCGGGAAGTTGGTTCAGGTTCCACCGGCGCAACTAATGTGCTAAGAACCTTGGGGAAAGGGCCAGGAGCATTCGTTTTAATACTTGATTCCTTAAAGGGAGTATTAGCGATCGCTCTAGTTTACTGGTTATTCAAGTTTGCCTCTAGTCAAAATTTTATCCCTCCAACGATAGATGCACAACTATGGCAACCGTGGATAGTAACCTTAGCTGGGTTAGCTGCCATTCTGGGACATAGTAAATCGATTTTTTTAGGCTTTACTGGTGGTAAATCTGTTGCTATCAGCTTGGGGATTTTATTGGCCATGAGTTGGCAGGTAGGTTTAGCAACAGCCGGTGTGTTTGCCATCGTTGTGGCGATATCGCGGATTGTCTCTTTGAGTTCAATTGTAGGTGCGATCGCTGTTTCCATTCTCATGGTAATTTTGCATCAACCGTTACCCTATATTCTGTTTGGGATTGCCGGTGGATTATATGTAATTTTGCGTCATCGCACTAATATTGAACGACTGTTTGCTGGTACTGAGCCAAAAATTGGGCAAAAGGTAGCGACACCAGAACAAACTACATAATTTACCAACCGCAAATAGATATATTTTGTCTCCAGCTTCAGCCAGGCTTAAGTTTATGAATTAACGTTCCCTTTCATTAAACGGTGGATGAGGCGGCAAGGCCAGAAAAAAGCTCCACAGACACTTACTGAAGCGATCGCGGCCACAACTCGCCAAGTAGAATTGGTTTCAGTGGCAGACTCTGAAGGGTGAGCTTGTTGTGTACTTTTAGCTAGTTCTGGCACTGAACGAGATAGCTGGCTGGCTGTACTCACCCCTTCAATTGCGGCTCCAATTAGATAAGCTACTAGGGCGATTACTAGCCAGTGATTCATAATATTCAACTGTTTAAACTCTGAGCGTATGCTTGGCATTAAGCAATCGATTTCTCGCGCTAATGATTGCCGCCTTGCCCGAAGGATAACCGACCTTCAGCCGTATCACGAATGAGAGGCAGTTTAGATTTTATATAAGTATTGAGGCTGCTATCTGCCTGGGCATCAAGAACCTGCTTTGCTTTTAACTGCTGGAGGAGTAATTGTACTAAAGCAGCATCGTCAAAATGGAGCAGGGTGTTGACCTGGGTAGACTCGATTACAGCCCAAAGCTGTTGCATCATTTTCGCAGTCACCATGAGTCTGTAACCTCTTAAGCTTTTCTTTATAATTACACAGATTTTGAATTTGTGCTTGATTTTTATCTGAAGAATTATAAAGATGTCGGCTTAAAATGCCTGATTAAGTAAGTTGGGCGTAAATAATTGTCGTTTGGATTAGGCAAAAGGCAAAAGGCAAAAGGCAATAGGTATAAGGGTTTTAGCATAGTTAATTTTTATTTACATAGTTTGATTTTATTGTGCCAACTTAACTTAAACCAATATGGTTAAGTTATAGCGTTTTTCAATTGACTGAAATACAACGCTTCTCATTCATGATTCCTTACCCTAATGGTGGTGTATAGCGGTTCTAAATTGTATGGAACCCTTGTAGCCTCTCTTCTTTTAGAGTTGCCCATTAAAGGAATAATTTTAGAAAGAAAGCCACAATGCAGATATCCATAAGTATCAGCGCTTTTTGTCAAAGCTAAACTTCAGTCGTTTTTGAGTGCTACTTTTGAAGTTTATCGTGGAACTTTCGCACAAGCTCCTTCTTGACCAGAAGGATCGGAAAAAATTGCTAAAGTGTGATATTCAGGATTATCTGTTCCATATATCACTCGGAAAGTATATAACTTATTTCTACCTTGCGCTTCGGTAACAACTGTTAAAAGTGTGTTTTTAGTAAGAGGAAGTCCAGGAATGTTCAGCTTTTTAATTCGTCTGAGTTGAATTACATTTGCTGCGGAGTTTTTACAATCTCCTATATTAGTATTAGCTTCTTGACCAAACTGCATACATACAGGGCCATCAAAATCTAGAGTTACCTGTGATGGATCGTTTAACCAAACTTTTTTAATTACTTCTCCAGATGGAATAAAACTTAAGTTTGTTCCTTGTTGATACCAAATCTTGATTGTAGGTATTAGTCCACCTAAACCCTGTGCTTGACAGGAAAATATGGAACGCAGAACAGCATTATTAGCACCAGCACGTCCTACCAACAATAACATAGCAACCGAGAAAATTAAGGAAGCTAGAGGTAGGAAATAATAATTATGTGAGCTATTTCCTGACAAGTTAGTATTCTTTTTCATGGTTGCAAATTAGGAGATTGATAGAACAGGTAAAAATAGGGAAGATGGCAAGAAAACTAATTACTTAATTACCATTACCCAATGCAAATTTAATATTGGTATCAATCCTACCTCTTAAAACTGGGTTACTTGATTAACGTATATTTCGATATTTGTACCGGCTGGCAAAAACCAAATATTCGTTTGCTGGGACATTTGGGCGATCGCCTGTTGATTACGTTGGGCAATTTGGGGGACTACAGAGTTCAAACCACCTTCCACAACCCCGGCTGCGATATCGCGTCTATTTTTAGTGACAGTAGTAAGAGTTGTGCTGCTACTGGTGTTGCCGTCAACGGTAGTTTGTGAAGTAAGTGGTTGCAGTTCAGTATCACTACGATTTATTAACTCTGCTGCTTTCCCAATACCTCCCAAAACGAATAGTCCTAAATCCATCGATGCTATGGACGAACCTTGACTGGGAAATTTATTTGCAATTAAAGGTTTACCTTGGGTAGCGCGAATAATAATTGCATTGTTAGGTAAGCTTCGTTCTATCGGGTTGCCATTATTTTGCGAGACAACTTTCACTACGTTCATCTGCAAAAGACCTTGTTCGGAGAGGGAGCTAATTTCAGCTAGGAATTCGGTATTTGCAGGTAGAGCGATCACACCATCGGTAGATTTTAGTGGTTCTTCTAATCGGATCACAAATACGTTTTTCTGTTCACCTGCATCACCACCACCGCCGCCTGACTTGGTAGTTTCCCCAAATATTGCCGTCGCCAACACAGCTTTAGCACTACTTCCTACTGCTACAGATTTTTGTCCCTGCTGTTGCGCTTGACTGACTAGAGGAGCAGGAGTTTGCTGTTGTGGAGTTTGCTCAGGATTGGGGTTTGGTGTTTGTTGCTGCGGCTGTGGATTGTTTGGAGGTTCAGAAGCAGCTACCGTGTTATTAGGTTGATCGTTGGCATTGACTTGACCGTAGCTACCTAACTTTGATAATTTTGTCCACTCATCAAATGGGTTTGGTGGAGCTGGTGGAGTGATATTAACTACGGGTTGAGTGTTTGGCTTCACAACTGGTAGTTGGGATGATGGCAGTTGAGAAGCAGGTACTTTAACAATGCGCTCAACTGTCACTGTTCGAGGTGTGTAAGCTATTGGTGGGGGTGTTGGGATCACTTTCTGTGTACCTCTAGAAGAAATTGATGGTTCTCGTAAGGCTACTTTAGGCGTTGATTTGGCAATTCTGAGTTGTTGTTGGGCGG
Organism: Nostoc sp. UIC 10630; assembly: GCF_010747425.1. Lineage (NCBI taxonomy): Bacteria > Bacillati > Cyanobacteriota > Cyanophyceae > Nostocales > Nostocaceae > Nostoc > Nostoc sp. UIC 10630. The sequence goes on along the minus strand of NZ_JAAGOG010000072.1, from coordinate 21,144 downwards.
CTCTTACCAACAGTGCTTGTTCAGTCAGGGCTAATTTCGTTTTCAGAGTATCTACTTCGACTGCTAGCTGTTGAGAGGTCGATTCATTAATTGGTTGCTCACGCACCGGTGGGGAAACAATATTTTTTGGCTTCTGATTGCTGGTACCCATCAACTGGGACAAAAACACACCACCCACTAAAACGATCGCTAAAGTAGCAGCCCCTACCAAGCCTAATTTTGCAAAGGGGTTAGATGAGAGGGGTTGCTTAGTCTGAACTTCTTGTGGTTGATAAGGAGACTCTTGCGGCATTGCAGAGTCTTCCGATCCTTGAGGATCTCCAGAAAAAGATTCTTCTTCTAAGCCAACCAACTTTGAAATCCGTGATTCCCAATCAAAAGATTCTACTTCTTGTTGGCGATCGTCGGTGGTTAGAGCAAATCCATTTTGAGGAGGCGTTTGGGCAGGAATTGAGTATCGAGTCATGGTAAAGCTTGGTTGGGATTTCCAGAACAATTTTTATCTTGGATTTCACAGACATTATAAATTTCTAATCTGGCTTCACCAAGGCGGTAAGCTGCGAAGTGCGTCGGTAGTGGCGCATTTGGTAGTGAAGTTGCTGGTTCATCTATTGCTCTAACTAAAATTTGTTTATTAAACGAAACTGATTTTCCCAACCTATCATAACCGCTAAAAATTAATTGATTGGCAAACATCTCTACTTTCCAGTTTCCCTTACTGATTTCTATTGGTTGAGAAATTTTTTGGATGACTAATACATTCTCAGTTCCTCTACTAACATTTTCAAATTGACTATCTGGATTTAAATTAGTAATTTCTGACTTAAGTTTTTGTTTAAAATCATCAGCTACCAGTTGAGAAGTAATTTCCCAGACCTGTGTAGGTGGCTGTTGTTGTGACCAGTTAAGCATTAAGCTCATTGTTTCACCCACAAAGCGCCGAATAGCCTCTGGCTGTCGCTCTAAATTTGGTTGAGCGTCTACTGTTATAGTGCGACCATCAACAAGTTGTACCAAACTTTGAGGTGTAAGTTGCCGACTTAACTGTTGTAACATAGACCCATGAAATATTAGTAAAAGCAAGGTTAATACATGTAAACCAAATGTTCCTACTGCCAAGAGTGGTAATGGGCTATTTCTCTTATTTTCTGGTTTAAGTAATTGCATTAATAATTGATTATATAAATTGAACTATGAGTTGGGGAATTAAAAATCTCTTATTTTATAAAGCTATCAGAGGTTTATCCGGCCCTACATTGCTTTAAATTATCTTCGTTAAGGTTGTTATACCCATCTAGCAAACATAAATTACGAATTTCATAAATTTCTAGTTTATCAGTGCGGACACTATAAATTGCTTTTTGCAAGTCTGTGCCATTATCGGCTTGGGGATTACCAAAATAATCTACTGCACGCACAAGAAAATCTTTGTTAAAAGGAGTGACTATTTTTTCACCACCAACTCGATTTTTTTGAATTAAGTCGGCTACCATTCCCACTCGCCACTTACCTGGTGCAATTTGTTTTGGTGGATACACTCGCTTAATAATTAATTGTGATGTCATAACTTGGTTAGGATTTTCCGAGAAAACTTCTGGCGGGGTCATTTCTGCAACTGTGCTTAAGAAACCTTTGCGAAAGTCTTCTGATAAGGCAAAACTTGCTATCCAAGTGCTAGTACTAATTTTTTGGCTACTACCTTGGGGTGTTCTAATTAGAATTCCTAAATCTGCTTTAGGATTTGCAACTTCTTCGATATTTTGTGGTGGTAAGGTTCCCGACCAGGTAAACATTGATATCATCGTTTTGCTGATGAATCGGCGGATTGCTTCTGGTTCTCTTGCTAAATCATCAATATTGCGTACTGGTTTACCATCTATTAATTGCACAAAGTTGGGAGGTTTTCTCAGACTGAGTTGGCGAATATTTAGCCCTTGAAATATGAATAAAAGTAAAACTAATACATGTAAACTGAAGGACGCGATCGCAAAAATGGTCAAAACACTTCCCGTTCTTTGTCTTTTTTCTAGTAGACGCACCATTTATTCATCTCCTCCTGCAAAAAACTTCAGCCATTATATATGATGATTTGCGTATAGTCGGCAGTCAGGAAAGTAGCCAATATTTAGATAGATTCTTCTTTAGAAATTTTGAGTTGCTTATATCCTCTCCTTCACTAAAGAAGCCGTATTGCTAATAGCACTGAAAACTGCAAAACCGCCAGCCGCAGCTACAAGTAAGGATAAAAGTGGTGCTAAAATTCCTAGAAAAATAATGAACCACATTAAATCTGGATCAACATTAGCATCTTGACCTGGCCCATTGACAATAACTGCGGCAGTCAGTACAGCAATAATATTGAATGAAATCTTGGCAATTCCAATAGATAAAAATCCAGTCAGCCATGCGAAGATTGGTTTCCCCGCTACAGGTAGTAAAGACCCACCTACAGCTATTGGGCCTAATGCTGCTATCAGCAACATCGTAGCTTCTATCAAATTCTGAAAGGCATATTGTAACGAGACTAAAAAGTTTTTGATGCTCGTTTGGACTGTAGAACCTAATAAAGAATTAAATGAGGTTTCTGATACAATGCCAGTGCCATATCTAATGTTATCTACCTTCGTTTGTAGTCTAATTATCCAATTTTTATTCCCATATATATCTCTATATTTTTGCCAAAGAATATTAACTTTTTCGGCAGCTTTGACAAAGCATTGACTTTGTTGTTCGCCAGTCAGTGATTGACATGGACGCAGCAAAGAACCAGCTACTTCTTCGGCAACACTCATATTCAGTGCTTGCTGGTACATTTTGTCTGCATCTGCTGATACCACGACTTGCTGATTCACAGTGTTTAGAAAATTCCGCACTCCTAGTGTCAGATTAGAAAGAATACTTCCATTGGCTGAATTACTTAAGAGAATCACCACAATAAAAGGCCAAATTAAAGCTGATATGGGACGGGTATATTCATAGGATAATAAGTCTTTGAGGAATTGTATCATGAAAAACAACAGGGTTCCTACCGCAAAAAAAATACCCAGATTTGTCAGCGCTCCATACAAGTTATTACTGCTGTTATTTTGTAATAAATCTAGCCATTGCTTATCCCAACCTTCGGCAATACTTTGAGAGGTTGCGGCACCATTATCAAGAATCTCATCGATGCCTACTTGGGCAAAAATTTGTTGAATAGCAAGTTGCATGTTCAGTTAAGTAACTGTCTTTTAAAAAAGGTATTTTCTAGAATCAGAAGAATTGAGATTTATCAATTTTAAATTTCAATTATTAAGCTTTCTGCCAAACAAATCTAGTTGAGAACTCGCCCGCAAAAGTCTCGCGGCTTCTGTAGAAGTTTCTACTCTCCGAGCGCGATTTGCCTCTTCTGCCTGCTGAGAAATATTTGCTAAGTTTAAATTTGAGTATTGCAAAGACTGATTATTTTGTAATGTTTGAGCAAATGTTTCAGCTACGATTTTCGATTGCTCCTGTTGGATTTTAATGGTTTCTTGGTTGGTAGTTAACAATGCTAATAAGCCCTGACCTAGCAAGTTATCGGCAATACTTATAACTTGTTTAGCAGCCGTGTCAATACCAGTACTTTCCAATTTATTCTTAAAGCTATTAATCTGGTTATCAGCATCATTTGATCCGGCAATATCTTGCAGACTTCTCTCTGTATTTTCTAACTTTGATTTTGTCCGAATTTGTCCCTTTTCGCCAAGAATCCCTACCGCTACTCCACGGGTAATTACCCGATTGAGTTCATTACTAATTAAATTTCCCCGCACTGCTGAATTATTCTCAAAGCGACCTGCTCTTGAGTCGGAATTATAAGAGTAGAGAATCAAATTATCACGAACTCTTTGCCCAGCGATAACAGGGTTAGGTATATTCAATTCTCCTCTGGCATTACTCAGAGCATTTTGACTCTGTACTTCTACAGGCTTTAAGTTGTCGCTCAGATTATATTGAAGGTAGTTTTGCAAATCTGTAGAATATGATTGAAAATCAGTCCAAACCTGGCCTAATGCCCCCGTCTGAATTTGTGCCATTGCTGGTAGGATTGCCAAAGATAGCAATGTCAAAGTAAAAATGGTAGTTTTTCTCATATTTCTGTACCTCAAAAAGTAGATGCAATTAAGTTTGCTGTAAGTAGGATTTAATTTACAAGAAAGAAAGTTGCAAAACAAAATTAAATTATTGTGGGTTGGGCAATATGAGCGCCCTAACTAAGTTAAATGTGAAACTACATATTTGGGGTAAATATCTTGTCTGCCTTTGCTTACGAGCAACCGAGATGTCCATGATAAACTCCATGATTAACTACTACGTAAAGTAGCCACTAACTGACGTGCAAAGGCAGAAATTGCTTCATATTTATTGTTGTGGAGTTGCATCATTTTACTCCGGGCAGTTTGTTCAGAGGGGTTATTAGCAACTGCTGCCAATTGTTCATAACCTGGATAATAACGACAGAATGTATAAATACCGTTATCATCTAATAGCCATTGGCTATAGACACCTTCTTTGCGGGGAAAAAAGCTTTCTGAAGCATTACGAGAAATAATGTTGCGGGGATATTTTAAGATATCTGCAAAACTATCCACTGCAACTGGTTGAATCCTTCCAATTAGTCGTGTTGTCAAGTTTTGCAAAATTTTAGATGCAGCTTTAGATTTGGCAATGGTATCAGGATCTTGTCCTGATAAGATGACTCTGATACCGGCTTTAGCACCGTTGGCACAAATTCTGCCAACTAAGTCAGAGATTTGCTCGAATTCAAATAAAATTGGTGCTTCGTCAATAAAGAATATAGAAGCTGGACTACTTAATGCCCGTCGTAATGCTGCTGAATAGGCACTCAAGGATAGTACGGCTGCATCTTCACTATCTGATAAGTTTCTGAGAGCAAAAACTAACAGTTGTGCATCAGTAGGAAAGCTAGATGGTGCAGAAATAGCTTGTCCCACCCGACTAGAGAGCCAAAACCGCAAGCGTAGTTGAATTTGACTCAGAGCGTCTTCTACTCTGCCACTTAAAGAATCTAGCTGCAAGTATTCTGGCGAGCAGAAATAAAGAAAATCTTTCAAGGTTGGGGTTTTCTGCCAAGCCAGAGTGCCGAATCCTGCCATCATCGCCTGTCGATATCGCTCTTTGATGCCCTCATCTGTAAAGAAGGCTTCTAAAGCTAGGTTGAGCAGCGATCGCACTGTTTGCGATAAAATTTGACTTTCAGTGGACGATCCTAAAACCATTGTCATTAAAGCTGATTCTAGGAAGGCGGTATAATCGTTAAAGCGATCGCGCTGTTGTTCTGGTTCTAGCGATCGCAAATCTGGCTGTTCAAATAAGTTATTTGATTGTTTAGAGATATCAAAATAGGCTCCATTCCCCTCCATAAACTCTGTATAGTCTGTGAAAGTTGATGTACCATCAGGTTTAGGGAAATCTAACGCCACTACAGGAATGCCATGCGCCAAAGCTTGAGTTAAAATCCCTGAGACTAATACCGATTTACCAGCACGAGTTGTCGCAAACAAAGCTAAATTTTTGTGTTGATTAAACAAATCTAAATGTACGGGTGTTCCGCCTTCTTCGGCAATCAATTCAAAGCCTTCTTTATCACCCCGTTTAGTTAAAACTAAAGGCATTAATCCGGGAACTTCACTGGTTAAATATAGCTGACGACGGTTAAAGGGTGTTGCTAATAAACCTTCCCAAACTATTGGTAGAGTTTGCAGCCAAATTTTCCAAGCATATTCAGTTTCCCTAATTACCCTTGCTGGACGTTGAAAACAGTTTTCAATATACCTTGTTGCCTCATCTAATTTTTCGACTGTTGGACGATGTACCAAAATAGCGATACTCGTATAAATCGGAACTGCACCTTCAAATAATTGTTCTTGCGCCGCTACCGATTTCTTCAGCTTCAATTGAGCGTTGACATCAATGGTTTTACTTTTTTCTTGAGCCATGATTGTCGTCATGTTTGACTGCTTCAGTACTCGTTGTAAAGTCGTTTTTACCATTGCTGGATTTGCGGCAGTCAACTCACAAAAAATCTCTGTATCTACTACTCGTTCTCTGGCCAACAGTTCCCATAAATATCGCAGTTGGGAAGATTTATTTGGCCAACCTCCGGGTTTTTCGAGAAATGACAGTGCGCCAATATAACGATTGTTAACATTAACCCAACGGCGATCGGCACAAGGTACGCTAGACTCCATCAGCAAAGTTGTGCCGTGGATATTGTCTATGAGCAATTTAGTACTAGCTAAATCTGAATTAGCTTGCTCATGCAGTCCTTGTTCATCTAAGGTCATCAACTGAGGAATCTCTATTGCCTCTGTATCATTAAACCTTTTCCAGACCTCTTTCCAGAGTTCATCTGCTGTCAAAGGTTTGATATCCAATCCCATTTGGTTAGATAAAATCTGTTCCCAGCGCAGAAAACCCTGCTTGTAAGCATTTGTGATTAGGGTTTCGATGCGCTGATTTTCTACTTCTGAGAGTTCACCTTTGAATTTCAACCACCATGCTTCAGCTTTGACTAAAAGCTTCTCTATCCAGTCATCTGCATGTTGCGAGTTAGATTCAATGGTGTAAGTGACATAAATCCGCAAAAATTTTGGCTTGCGAACACCAGAAACAGTCAGTTCTTTGACTCTGGCTCTTTCTGCCATCAACAAGTATTTGATATCTCGTGATGGCGCATTTTTGATTAGTGATGCTAATTCTTTTTGGCGTTCTTTGTCGGAACTAAAAGATCCCAAATGCAGTGTCATTCTTTCACCGCTAGGGATATCTTTTAATCCAGCTTCAATGTTATTAAAAAGTGTATCGATTTGTTCGGGTCTTAAAGTAGTATGAATTCCCTTACAGTCAAAACCAAAAACAAAGCAAAACCGATCTTTTTGAGTGCCTTTTGTCAAAAGGTACGCGCCAATATCGCGTCCATTCATGGCGACACGTAACATTGTCGCCAAGTGTAAGGCATCTTCAAATGGTGTTAATCTACTTTCGTTTCCGGCGATGCCGACGCTTTGTTTTCCGATTTTTTGCTTCATGGTTAACTTCCAGTAAGCTTTGATAACGAGCAAAGCCTCTTGTCCAAGCGGGAACGCCAATAAATTTACTTAAAAAACTCCAACTCCTACCACCAGTTAAAATCCACCAGGTTCCTATTCCCCAACCAGTCATTAGTACTGTCCACAACCATTTTTGAAACTCTTCTTGGAAAAGACCCCCAAAAATTCCATTGATAATAAAGTAGGAGGCTAAGGCAATCACCGTCCAAGGAAGAATTTGATCGGCAGGGATGGGCCCTAGAGAAGGTTGGCTTCCCAGAACCTGATTAACTGGACGAAATTCTTGTTCCCGCTCTTGAGACATTTGAAATATCTGAATTATTTACTGCTATCGCCAATTACAAAGCGTGTGAGTACATCAGCAATAGTAACAGCAACAACGACTAATAGGGGAGTTCTGGCAATGCTTTGCCAATCTTCATCTTTACGTACTGCGTTGATCACACCGACCAGGGAGATTGCAATATATAGTAAGTAAATCGCCCGCAACACATTAAATATCAAACTTACAGCTGTGTTGCTACCACCACTATTGGTTGTTGAACCATCACTTAAGGTTTTTTTGAAAAACTTTTCAGCTTCCCCAAAAAACTGTGCTTGTGCGGGGCCTGCAAAACAGTCTAACCAATAAAAACTTAGGATGATGGCTGCTGCTAGAATTTGCAATAATATTAGCGATCGCTTTGGTAAATTTACCTGCTGCCCAATTTGCTGGGTGATGACTGCAATTAAACTACCAACGAGTAAACAAAAGAGCAGGATAGGACTTTTTAGACTGATAACGCTTATAAGTACAGCACAAGCAATCAAAAAAGGAACAGATTCCACCAAAATAATCAAGCTGGATTCCAGTCCCAGTCTTAACTTATGAGATCCTTTGACTGCGCTACCAGTTAAAGCTTTGAAAAAGTTTCTCTTATGAGAACTTTGTCTAGACATTTGCTAATTTTCCTATGGTGTACTTGAGTGTTGGTTGTCTAAAATCTTACGCTTACTTAGAACTTAACATGATTGAACATTCATTTGTAATGGAATGATGAAGTTCGCAGTAAAGTCTTACATTATATACAAACTATTATTAATTTAAATTAATAAAATATTAATTTTAGTTTAATAAGGTAAGTATGCGTGGTTTGAGAAACGAGGTTTCAAGCTTTAAACCATAACTGCCATCGTTCTCCTAAACTCTTTCTATCTCAGTGCTTTTGCCTCAATTAGAAGCTGCGGAATTCAGTAGAAACGCGAGCCAATGCTTGAACGCGTAGTTACAAGTTCTATAGAAAACATTTTATTCCTCCCAGTAACCGTTTTGTGAGGTGTTATCTTTTTCTTGTATATTACAATTTACGACATACTTGTTACAAGTTTGAGTAAGTTTGCAACGTAGTGGCTACAGTATCCCACTGGTAAAAGATGGGAATACTTTTGCAGATTATGTTATACCACTAATTGTCTCAGCTATTGCCAACTCACCCAATGGGTTCAGCGACAGTCCTGTAAATAATTTATTCGGATTCTTAGATGAGATGATGCGATCGCACTAACTATTCATCCTCTGTGTCTTTAATTATCTAAAAATCGGAATTGAATACAACTTAATGCTGTTGTTGACCTTGCATCTATGGGTCAGACATAGTTGAAAAAAGTTCAACCGTCAACTATGTTATGATAAGATAGTTGAGAAATATTTTCGGTCATGTAACTGACTATGTAGACACCTCTCCGAATCTAAATCTCTACAAACTTTGCTTCTGGAGGTGTTTTTTGTCAGTTTATATTGCAAATTTATCCTTTAAAGATGAGAGTCTTTAAGGATTGCAAAAATTGAAATTTTTAGTGAGTAGAACTGTATTGCAATACCTGGCGTGAAACGGATACCTCTCACTTTCAAAAAATATGCTAAAAAGAACGGACAAGTTTAGTGTGTCACAAACGCAGACAACATACGGATAGTACTTAAACTTATGCCAACGGATATAATTACCCGTCCTGAGTCTCTCACAGAAGATTGTTTCTTTACTTACGCCCTTGGGACTGATTTGCACGACACTAATTCCACAGCCAAATATTTACGCAGAATCAGAAAAGAAGATAAACCTTATATCGATATAGCTGTTTCTCCCAGACCTGGCTATCGGTTTGAGGTTTGTCTTATCCCTGTTGAAGGGTTCGCTCAAGAAACAATCTTAACAAAAGATGGGTTCGCCAAAGCTTTAGCGATTATTTGTGCTGTATCTAACAAAGCTAGAAAGCGATTTCCTTCAGGAAATGGACAAGAGATTGTCCGGTGTCAATTTAGCAATTTAGCTGATGCAGTCGCTGTAGCGAACAGATTGTCTGCATTACCCTCTGATATGTATGAAACTCTCGGCAAGGTACCAAATGCTTTGTGAGATTGTGTCCGCTTTAAGATTTATGATTAAGGCTGACGCAAAGACATTTTAATGGTAAGTAAGTAGACGGACAAGAGAATAAAAAACTCAATAGTTCATATTTTATTTGTTCATAAAAGTCTTGCCTAACGAGCCTTTTAACCTTAAATGTACAATTTTTCTGTTTTTGTACAGCGATCCATAATTCAAAGTGAGTCTTTTTTATGCCTATCAGTCCTTTGCGTGAAGAACCTCGTAACCAACGAGCGCCTGTAATTCGTACAAGTAATGAATTTATTCTTTTGGAATGGCTAAAGTCAACTGGTCGTCTAATTGAGCGTGAACATCAAGAATCTGAGTATCTAAATGAAGTAGAAGAAATTTCAGAAATGATCGACCTTGATGATATCCCTTACGATCATGACGATGATGATGGTGATATGGATATAGAAGCGTAATTTGTAATTCGTAATTTGTAATTACCCCAAGCGTTTCATTAATGCCGAAAGGCTAAGAATCCCGGCTTTTTTTAGAGAAGTCGGGATTCTTAGTATGAAAGCGCGAGTGGGTTTAATTCTTGGATTTGAGTAGTAGATAAAATAATTGTCCATTGCTGACTGTGACACCAGCGCGATCGCCTGCTAATTTCCCAGTACCTAAAAAATAATCTACCCTACCTGCACCTTTAATTGCGCCACCAGTATCTTGGTCAAGAACATAGCGGCTAATGATACGCTCCTCCAGTTTTCCGGTAGGATTAGCGAAAGGAATAGAAGCGCGAATCAACGCTAAAGCACCAGGAGGCATGAGAGATTTATCTGTAGCGATGGAACGCTCTGCTGTTAGGGGTACGTTGATCGAACCTTGAGCTGGTTCACCGTGATTTTTTTGAAAAAAAACAAAACTACGATCGCGCGGAATATAAATATTTAATTCTTGGGGATGCTTTTGGAAATAGTCGAGAATAATTGGCATAGTTACACCTTCTAGGGGTAATTTGCCATCATTAACTAATTCTCGCCCAATGCTCTTGTAATTATAAGCGGTATTACCTGCGTAACCAATTGTTGTTTGAGTCCCATCGGGAAGCTGAAGTTTCGCTGAACCTTGAATTTGAGTTAGATATGGTTCGAGGCGATCGCGAAACCAAAACAACTCTAATCCTCGTAATTTCCCTTTTGCGCCTTGTAAACCATCTGCTCCTTCTAACTCCTCTCGTGTCGGATGCGGCTTAGGCCAGGAGTTTAAATCAGGAGGTAATCGATAAACAGGATAGCGATATTCTGGTGTGGGGACGCGACTGGCTGCGTAAATCGGTTCATAATAGGCGGTGAATAAAACGGAACCTTGATTATCTTTACCGACTGACTGGTAAAGAACAAATTCTCGCTCGATGGCTTGATGTAATTCGGTTGCAGAATTAGTTGTCAAGACGAGTTCGCGGAATCTTTTCAAGCTTTTGAAGACGCGATCGCGTGTAATTCCAGCTACCTGGTAGTTCTGATAAGCAGTTGCAGCATTAGCCGTTTGCAAGTATTGGAGACTTTGAGCGATCGCACTCAATAGCGCCTTTTTGTCTGGTATTTCTCCATAGAGAAGTTCATCCAAGCAAGATGTATCACCTTGACAACAAGTAATTGGTAGTCTCTGAATTAATGGTGCTTTTTGCTTTTGTGGAAGTACATTTTGGTTTTCACCAGTCAAGGAAACTGGTATATCCCACTTTTTCAACCGACATTCTGACGGACTGAGTTCTTGATGCGCCAAAGATTGCATCCGCACTAGAAAAATCGACAAAACCACAGGTAAGCCAATAGCGATAAATTTGCTAAACTTTCCTAACTCAGCAAGTGTCTTTTTCATCAAAATTCAAAATTTTTGAGATTATCCCACTTCGCTCAAATTCAAAAATTAAACCGAAAAGCGAGAGTCATTAGTCATTCATTCTCTGTGCCATGCCCAAAGCCCCATTCCCAATAACTTATTCATTCATATTACGATAAGTCGCAACTGCCGAAGGCGATATCCGATTCAAATATCGGAATATCCAATATTTAAAAATGGTATCTAAAATCACTGGGAATGTAGCAATAAATAAGAAAATAAAATCTCGATTTGCTGGTAATCCCCAATGACGCGATACACCTTCTAGAAGTACTTCCCAGCCATGAGGAGAGTGGAAACCTACAAATATATCAGTAAACAAAATGATGATAAATGCCTTGGCACTATCACTAAGTCCATAGACAATATTATCAAAGAAATCTTTGACTACAGCAATAGAAGACTTGCTAACAAGCAAAAGCCAGATAAAAGCACCAACTGAGAACATATCTGCAAAAACATTTTTGATCGCATTAGAGCTTTCTTGACGAAATTCTTCAGCAAGCTCTACAGCCTTGTTTGCCATTTTAGCTTCCATCTGTTCAGACGAAAGTGGAGGAGCATTTATAATGAGATTTTCAAACTTGAGTTTTTCTTCAAATCTTTCTAATTTTTCAAGAGCTTCCTCTTCCATTTCTGAGTTGATAAATATCTGCATCTGATCGCTACTTCTAAAATGCTCAACAGATGGCCCGACGACGAAAGCTTTTGCTATCTGATGCGTCAAAAGTGGTATGATAATTAATAGTAAAATAAACCTGATAGATATTATTGTTCTTCTTTGAGTTTGACGAAAATTCTGAATTACTTCTTTTTCAGAATTAGGATCTAATTCAACTTGCAGACGAGTGATAGTACTTAAAATAGAACGGGGTAGAACGCCTGTTGTATCTACTTTACCCTTGGGTTTTGGTTTTTTCTCCGAGTCTTGAGTTGGTATTTTGGGTGGTAACGTTGGAGTATTGACGAGCAGCAATTTGTCATCAGATATGGCAGAGTTAATTGGTAGATTTGGAGGTTTGACTGCTAAAGCGTTAGAAGTTATTTGATCGGAACTTATGGTGTATTTGGATATAACTTGATCGATAAAGTTTAGCTTTTCTAAAACCAAAGAAGGACTAGGATGTTCTATACCTGCTTTCTGAGCAGCTTTTTGATTCTCTTCATTTAGAAACCAACGGCTTGCTCTAAACTCTGTCAGCCGCATCTTAGCAATTTTTAAAAGCTTGTTGAGGTCTGACTCAAAATAATCCATCACGCTGTTACTATACGTGGCTGAACCAATGTCTATTTTATTACCACTGAAATGCTTATCTTCTATTTCCTTAATCTTTAATGCTGCATCGTAAGCTTCATGTAAAGAACGTTCAGGAGTCTGTAAGTACCATCGATAAGCAGCAAGTAGAAAAGAATAGATTTTTTGGCTAAAAACAGAATTTTTCATTGGAAACAATCATCCAGCATTATTTGGTGATTCTTAACCTTAAGTTAACCCACGAGGTATATTAGCAAATCTACAAGGAGAAAGTTTGTGGTTTCTCATTCGGTTTGGATTGTTGGCACTAGTCGCACTGGGAAGACGGCTCGCTTGGTAGAGCAATTTTGTAGTTGGGTACAACCTGAAAAGCAGCATACCGAATTATTTTATACTAATAAGCAAGCACGTAAAAAAGGCGAACGTATACCTGAATTTTTATATCTTAAACAAACAGAGCCAGGAGTTTTAGTCTTAGCTGCCAATGATGATAATCGCCGAGAGTTGGGCGATATCATTGTTACATCCACATTAGGGAAATATCCGGTACGTGCCAAGACACCGCTAGGCTTTTTCCAGGATGAAGTTATTTTATTTTGGCCGTTGCTAATTAACTCGTTGAACCTGAAGGCCCAGTTTCCGGTAAGGTTGCGGCCAGAAACGGAACAAGAGTTAGCAACCAAACTCTGGCGTTCCCAATTAGACGAAGAAATTTTACGAGTTGCGGGAGTGAATGAGTCGCGCTTGGTGCGTCGCATTTTAGACTTATTGCAATTAGCTGCTTACAGTGGTGTACATTGCGAAGATATTGCCCAGATTTTGACAAGGGGTCTGGGGGAAAATACTACAACTTTAGAGCCGGAATTTTTGGCATCTTTGCTTATTAATTGGCGTAACTGGTGTTTAGAGAGGGGGTTACTAACTTATGGCATTATTACCGAACTCTATAGTCAATATTTATTAAGCGATCGCAACTACCAACAGCACCTAACTAAACGCTATCAAGCAGTATTGGCAGATGATGTTGACGATTATCCTAGCGTAGCGCGTCTTTTGTTTGAATTGCTATTAGATCGAGGCGCGATCGGCGCGTTTAGCTACAATCCCGACGGTGCAGTGCGATTGGGATTAGGAGCAGACCCCAAATATCTAGAAGGGTTAGCAAAGCGTTGTCGGGTAGAAATCTTAAGCGAGCCGCCTCCAGAGTCTCTGGGAGAGCAAGCTAAACAGATGGTGGAATTAGTCACAGAACCAATGGTGTTGGTAAGTTTACCTGAGATTGTGCATTCTATTCAAACTACCTCCCGCGCTCAACTATTGCGACAAACAGCAGAGGTAATTGCTGATGCTATCCAATCACAGCAAGTACAAGCAGAAGAAGTAGCGATTATTGCACCAGGTTTAGATGCGATCGCTCGTTATACTCTAGTAGAAATCCTTGTCAAACAAAACATCCAGGTAGAATCGCTCAATGACCAACGTCCCCTAATTAGTTCACCCGTCATTCGCGCCTTACTCACCATGCTGGCACTAGTTTATCCCGGCTTGGGCCGCCTCGTGGATCGGGATGCCGTGGCAGAAATGCTAGTTGTCTTAAGCCGAAAGCAACAACTACCAGAAAACTCCTCACTCCTCACTCCTCACTCCTCACTTAGCACTCAGCACTCACAACTCAACACTCACATTGATCCGGTACGCGCTGGTTTGATCGCAGATTACTGCTTTGTACCTCATCCCGATCGCCCCAACTTGCTACCAGTGTCAGCCTTCGAGCGCTGGGATAGAATCGGCTATGCGGCTACTACAGCCTATAATGAGATATTGGAGTGGTTAGAACAGCAGCGATCGCAACAAGAGCTGCGGTTAATTCCCAGTCCCATTTCCCTCTTAGACAGAGCAATTCAGCGCTTCTTGTGGAATGGTAGCAATCTCCCCTACGAACAGCTAGCAGCACTGCGAGAATTATTAGAAACCGCCCAACACTACTGGGAAATTGACACCAGGTTACGACAAATTGCCCCAGTTGAGACAACGCCTCACACAACTATTATCGAATTCATTCAATTACTGCGACGTGGTACAATCACCGCCAACCCTTACCCTGTGCGCCCTATTGGTGGAGCGAGAAAGGCCGTCACCTTAGCAACTATATTTCAATATCGGTCTAGCAGGCGATCGCACCGTTGGCATTTTTGGCTAGATGCTGGTTCACCTCTTTGGGCCAAAGGTGGCGCAGCGACGTTATTTGGTGCGCCGTTTTTTTTGCAAGACAGGTTAGGCGAACCTTGGACAGCAGAAGATGAGAAATTGGCAGAAGAAGAACGACTGCAAAGGATTTTGACAGATTTACTATCTCGCGTATCCGAGAGAGTTTATTTGTGTCACAGCGATTTAGCCGTAAATGGACAAGAACAATTAGGGCCGTTATTACCTTTGGTAAATGCTTGTGTAACCGTTATTTCTGAGACTAACGAGAAGCTAAAATCCCCGACTTCTTAAAAAAGTCAGGGATCTTAATCAAACAAAAATATTTATTTCTGTTAGCCAAACTCCCTAAAATATTTTGGGGTAAAATCAACTAAACAGCAATCAGGTTGAGTTTCGTTTTCTAGTCTCAAGCAAAAAAGTTTGTGGCAGGGGAAGCAATTTGAACATCCTAGAATTTTCTGTATCGATAAATAAAAGGATACAAGCCTCTAAATTTATGAATGGGGATAATTAATTTTGAATTTTGAATTTTGAATTTTGAATTTTGAATTCGGAGCAAAGCGACGTGACTGTGGTTGAGTCGGAAAAGGAGAGCGAGGAAGGACTTTATCACGCCTTAAGAGCAAAGGAATACTGAAAAGTCCCAAAACAATTACTACTCCAGTCATTATCCAAACGATGATCCTATTTGGTTTATAATCTGCTCGTTCAATTTGCCAGAAAACTTGGTTGTATCGCCATGCGGCTAATGCAACAGCCAAAATTCCAAAAACTACCAAAGCAACACCCAAATTTTCCGAGTTGGATAATGGATTTACCGGAGTTTCTTGTTGAGTAATAGCAATATTCAGCTGTTGCAGAAATATACCAAATCGCGCAATAGCAAAACCAAAACCAATCAATGAAATAGAAGTACGTAGCCAAGCTAGAAAAGTACGTTCGTTCGCTTGATGCTCCCTTTGACGATCGATTTTTGGTATTTTATCCATAAGTACTTCTGACGACTACTTACTCTTGAAAAGTATTCATAATGATGAATAGCATGAACTAGCGCCACAAGTTCAACACAAGCTAGTCACGGCTAAGAGAAAACCCCAAGCGATCGCAAGAATCTTTACAATAGTAAATAAGGTAAAGATATATATCAGAGTCAAAATCAATGGCACTATTCGGATTTGGCAAAAAGCAAGTTATGCCCACACCAGAAGAAGCTTTATCAGGAAGGGCGCAGTCTATGTCAGTACCTGCTGCTCATTATGTCAACAATAATCCTTTAAAAGCTCCTTATCCCGATGGATTAGAGAAGGCAATCTTTGGCTTGGGCTGTTTTTGGGGTGCAGAACGCAAATTTTGGCAACTTAAAGGAGTTTACACCACCGCAGTGGGTTACGCTGCTGGATTCACACCCAACCCCACTTATGAAGAAGTATGTAGTGGGCGAACCGGTCACAATGAAGTGGTGTTGGTTGTGTTTGATCCCAAAGTAATTAGTTATTCTGAACTACTCAAAGTCTTTTGGGAAAGCCACAATCCTACCCAAGGGATGCGCCAAGGTAATGATGCTGGCACTCAATACCGTTCGGGAATTTATGTCTATTCTGAAAGCCAAAAGCAGCTAGCAGAAGCATCACGGGAAGCTTATCAGCAAGCTCTCAACGATGCAGGTTATGGCAAGATTACTACAGAAATCTTAGATGCACCGGAATTCTATTACGCAGAAGCCTATCATCAGCAATACCTGGCTAAAAATCCTAATGGGTATTGTGGTTTAGGAGGGACAAATGTTTCTTGTCCCGTGGGTGTAGTTGAATCGCAAGTGAGCGGTTAGAAAGAAGGAAGGGGAAAAGGGCAGGGGAGAAATCAATTCAAAATTCAAAATTCAAAATTCAAAATTAAAGAACTTCTGCCCCCTCTTTCCCAATTCCCCATTCCCCATTCCCCATTCCCTATTCCCCATTCTCAATTCCCAATCCCTAACTAAAATGCAGCTTTTAGCAAAGCGATCGCTCGAACCCACAGCATAATACTAATAGGCGCTCCAATTAGAATACCAGCGATCGCCCAGCCTCTTTGATGGGCTTTGAATTGTTCAATACTTCGCCACTGCCTACTTTTCCAAGCCCATTCATTGCCTTTAGCACCAAGTGCGATCGCCATTAACCACCAACCATGTGGTACAAAGCAAAATAGCCCATACCATACTTGGTTTGGCCACATCCACAACCAAGGCATGAGAAATGCGCCCCAGTTCCAACCGAGAATTTCCTCTGGGACTGTTTCATTTTGATTACTTATGCCGCATCCAGAATTGTTAATTATTTCTCTTAACGGTAAAAGCTGACTTCTGTTTGCAGATTTCACAGCCAGGCCAGATTTGAGAGCATTCAGCGCTTGGCGAGCATCAGTAAATCGTTGTTCGGGAGCGGGTTCTATTAACTTTTGTAGCCAACTGCTAAAACTAGGACTGAGATTAACTCGGTCTGCAAATTGCAGTCGCAAATCCTGCTGAGGTAAATCAGAGGGGCAAGTCCCAGTCAGCAAATGAATCAGAGTTGCACCCAGTGCATAGAGGTCTGAAGCTGGAACTGCTCGACCACCAAATTGTTCCATTGGGGCATAACCATAAGTACCCACAACGGTGAAAGTAACGCCTTCTCTTGCCGCTTTATCTTGTACTGCACCAAAATCAACTAAATAAATCCGATTATCTTCGCCCCAGATTAAATTACTCGGTTTAATATCTCTATGTAACACTCCTGGATTTAACTCATGTAGATACATGAGAATATTTAAAATCTCACCTGCGATTTTTCTCGCTCGCTTTTCAGTAAACCTTTTGCCAAGAGCAAGTTTTTCTTTAAGCGACTCACCAGGAATATATTGTTGTATTAAGCCAAACCAGAGAGTGCGATCGTCAATACAAAAATAATCTATATATCTAGGAATGCGGGGATGACTTATTGTTTTAAGAATTTGTGCTTCCCTCTCAAAAAGTTTTAAATCATCCCACTGTACAGTACCGCCAAAGGCTAAAAGTTTAACCACAACGGTCGAATTTTCGCCATCAGAGGCTAGTAAATCCTTTGCAAGCCAAGTTTGACGAATTCCATTGTTACCAAGTTGGTGTTGGATTTGATAACGATCTTGTAATATCTGTTCTGGTTGCAGCATCTTACACCTGCTGGCAGTTTACGCCGATCTGATTCCCTTATATTCAAGGATAGTCATTATCTAGAGAAATTGTGGGAGCCAGATAATTTATATAAAGCAGTTGAAAATTCCAATTTTGGGGTTCACTATAAAATTAGTGCGAATTATTATTCGCACATGCTATAAATATTTATAGTAGAGATTAAAAGTGGCTAAAGAAGCACAAGCAAAACAGATTATCATCTATGCCAATCAAGACGGTTACGAGCCGTTTGCAGAGTGGATGGATAATTTACGCGATCAACAAGGAAAACGACGCATACTGCAACGCCTACGCCGCCTTGAACAAGGCAATTACGGCGATGTTGCGCCAATAGGAGATGGTTTAAGCGAGTTGCGAATGTTCTTTGGTTCTGGTTATCGCGTCTATTTCGGTGAAGATGCTGAAAATATCGTTGTCGTACTGTGTGGAGGCGACAAAAGCACACAGAATCAGGACATCGAAGACGCAAAAGCCTACTGGAAGGAGTACCTAAACAGTGAGAAAATTTAGAACACTTGATGAATTTGAGGAAGAGTACTTCCGTAAGCACCCGGAAGAAATCGACGATTATTTGACCGAAATATTTCAGGAATATGCAGAAGACAACGATTCCGGTGCATTGTTAGCATCCTTGCGCGTTGTTGCCCGTGTACAAGGAATTAGCGAGATAGCCGAGCAAACAGGGATGACCCGTCGAGGATTGCAAAAAGCCTTATCCAGCAATGGCAACCCGCGCCTTAAAAACGTCAATTCCATTATGAAAGCGCTAGGATATTGTCTCACCCCACAAAAAATCATGCCTCCATCGGCAGAGTGAATCACAACAGTAATTATCGATGGTGGCACTATTGGGTGCAGAATGTGGGTTACAAATAATTTTTGCGATAGTAAGCTTGATATTCGGCAGACAGCAGAGGTTCCCACCAATCACGATGATTGAGATACCATTCAACAGTTAAACGTAAACCCTCAGCAATTGTTACAGAAGGTGTCCAACCAAGCTGAGTTTTAATTTTGTTGGCATTAATTGCATATCTCCTGTCGTGTCCCTGTCTATCCTTGACAAAAGTAATCAATTCCTTTGCTGGACGTATTGGTAAATCAGGTGCTAATTCATCCATCATTTCACACAAAAGCTGCACCAGGTTGAGATTTTCCACCTCATTGTTGCCACCAATATTGTAGGTTTCCCCTGGTTGACCATGATTGATTACCACATCCAAAGCACGACAATGATCGACCACATAAAGCCAATCCCGCACATTTTTACCATCGCCATAAACAGGTAATGGTTTACCTATTAAAGTGTTGATGCACATCAGGGGAATTAGCTTTTCGGGAAATTGATAAGGCCCGTAATTATTAGAGCAATTTGTGATAATTGTGGGAAGTTTATAAGTATGATAATAAGCCCTGACTAAGTGATCACTACCAGCTTTGGAAGCTGAATAGGGACTATTAGGAGCGTAAGGTGTCGTTTCCGAAAAAGCTGCATCATCTGGGCTCAAACTACCGTAAACTTCATCAGTCGAAACGTGTAGGAAACGATAATTAGATGGCTGTGCTTTAGCCTCCCAATATTGGCGAAAAGCTTCCAGCAGCGTGAAAGTTCCCACCACATTAGTTTGCACAAAAGCTGCCGGCCCAAGAATCGAACGATCAACATGAGATTCAGCAGCAAAATGGGCGAGAGTATCTATATTTTCGGTTGATAATAGGTTGTCTATGATGGTGCGATCGCAAATATCCCCCTGCACAAACCGAAAATTCTCTCTTCCCTCAACCGCCGCCAAATTCAGACGATTCCCCGCGTATGTAAGCGCATCCAACACCACCACCCGGTCATCTGGATAAACCTGACACCAGTGATGGACAAAATTCGCCCCAATAAACCCCGCACCCCCAGTAACTAATAACCGCCGACTCATTCAATTTCCTCTCTTCTCTCTGTGATCTGTGCGCCTCTGCGGTGCGTTTCTATTACTTAAAATATTTCTTCCTCAGCTTCCCATATATCCTCTGAGCGAGCAATTTTGCCATACGTATTTTCGTCAAACTCTTAATATTAGATGGCTGTTGGATCTTGTGATCAAAAAACTCATTTAACTCATCCAGAATAACTTGGAAACGCTTAATAATATTTTCATTCCGATGCTCAATCAAAAAATCTTCAGATAAACTAAAATTTGCTGAAGAATCAATCACTTTCAGAATACGTTGCACATCATATTCTTGAGAATATCCAGCAATTTTATAGCAATTAAATCCAGGATCTAAGTAATCTGCCAGTCCTCCGTTAACACTAGAAAATACTTGACAACCACAGGCAAGAGCTTCCATTGGTTGTAGACCAAATCCTTCACTAACGCCCTGTTGTGCCCAGTACTCAGCCGAATCATAGAGGTAAACCTTAGCTCGGTTAAATAGTCCGGGTAAATCCTCTATGTATGAATCAACAACCAATACTTTACAACGTTTTTGCAACGCTGGAATCAATTCTTTAATTAAATACTCAGAAGATTTTCGAGCCTGGACTAAAACATCAATATCCCGTTCCAGACCTAAATTTTGGAACTCATCAGAAATTTGATTGGGCAAATAATAAATCAGAGAATTAGGTGATTTTTCTCCCCAATATCCCATTGTATAGCGGCTAACAGTAACAATCGGAATACTCGCAGGTAGCCTAAATGGATAACCTGGACTATGTGCATGGTAAACCACATTGTATTGCTTAAGTTTAGCCACGAGTTGAGCTATATCAAATCCCCAACTGATGACAAAAATTACATGACTTAAATTTTTCTCTTTTAGTAAATCATCAATAAAAAGCTTATCTTTTTCTCGTTGACGGTAAGTTACAACATCAGCACTACAGAAATTCTGAGCCAAATTAAGTGCTTTTAACTCAGCCCAAAGACCACCACAGGCAAATTTGCCATCTGTACCGGGGAGTAAAAAGTAAAGTTTTCTCATAATTTTATTAGGGCATTAGGAATTGGAATTGGGCATTGGGAATGGGGCATTGAGAAGAGATATAGTAGACAAGGAAGAGGGGGTAGACAAGGAAGAAACTTGACTAATTCTCCCCTTGTCCTCCCTGTCCCCCTGCTCCCTTGCTCCCCCTCCGCTTGGGGT
>NZ_JAAGOG010000071.1:0-35597 GCF_010747425.1 Nostoc sp. UIC 10630 | reverse complement strand
ATTGGGCATTAATCAATAATTCTGCCTCCCTTGCCTCCCCTGCTCCTCATCCCCACTCCGGCTTCCGAGGTTAAAACTTTCATGTCTGTGCTGTCACTGCGCCTCAGCAATAATTTTGATTCTTACATTAGTGGTGAGGTGACTATTCATCCAAGCGCAGTACTTGCACCTGGGGTGATCCTTCAAGCGGCTGAAAACAGCAAGATCATCATTGGCCCAGGGGTCTGTATTGGCATGGGAGCCATTCTCCAAGTCCATGAAGGAACCCTAGAGGTAGAAGCGGGGGCAAACCTGGGAGCCGGTTTTTTGATGGTTGGCAAGGGCAAAATTGGAGCAAATGCTTGCATTGGTTCAGCAACAACAGTTTTTAACTATTCAGTTGAACCTGGACAAGTAGTTCCACCTGGATCGATTTTAGGAGACACCAGTCGGCAAATTGCTCAAACAAAGCAGCCGGAACCATCCACGAATAACCCTACGGCTACAAGTGCGCCACCGCAGAAGGAAGAAGAAAATGGCTCAGGAGAAGTTAAGGAAAAGGTAACTTCCTCAACTAACTTCTCAGCTGCGGCTTTTGTGGATTTCAAACAAAATAAGTCGATTTCTTACTTTAAATCTCCCGCCACTCCTGAAAGTCAGCCTTCTACCGTGGAGGAACCAGCCAAGGATGCTGAACCCCCCTTGCAAGAACCCACCCAAGAGCCTACAAAACCTGACTCAGACCCCAATCAGCTAACTACAGAATCCCCTAACGGTTTCGGGACTCAGATTTATGGACAAGGGAGCATAAGCAGACTGTTGACTACATTGTTTCCTCATAGACAATCCTTAAGCAACCCAAACTCTGACGATTAGTCCGAGTAAGTGTTAATTGTAAGTTGTAGGCTTTGTGATTATCTGGGAAAGTTCAAATGGAAACATCTAATCAACGGTCTATGAAAGCCATCGAAGGAACGAGTCATCGAGACACCTTCCAGGATACTGCTTTAGGTTTAGTTTCTACCCGCAGCTTTCCAGCAATAGTTGGGACGGCGGATATGATGCTGAAATCAGCAGGAGTTCACCTAGTTGGGTATGAAAAAATAGGTGGCGGATATTGTACTGCGATCGTCCGGGGTGGAATTGCTGACGTGCGTCTAGCTGTAGAATCTGGTGTGCAAACAGCTGAACAGTTTGGTCAGTTAGTTTCTAGCTTAGTGATTCCTCGGCCTTATCCTAATTTAGATATAGTACTTCCCATCACAACCCGTTTTACTAAATTGATGGAAGAGGGTAATTCTAGCCGTCTGAGTAATCAAGCAATTGGTTTGGTAGAAACGCGAGGATTTCCAGCGATGGTAGGCGCGTGTGATGCCATGCTCAAAGCTGCTGATGTTCATTTAGCAGCTTACGAAAAAATTGGTGGGGGTTTGTGTACAGCCATTATTCGTGGTTCCGTAGCAAATGTGGCGGTAGCAGTGGAAGCGGGAATGTTTGAGGCAGAACGCATTGGGGAATTAAATGCAGTGATGGTAATTCCGCGACCACTTGATGAAATGGAGCAAACTTTACCATTAGCAAGCTGCTGGATAGAAACACAGCAGCCTTTAAACTTGCCAGTGAACATTAAAGAACAAGTTGCCGAAATAGAAGTGCTAAGATTACCAGATTTAACTAAACTACCTACAAAAATTGCAGAAGTTGTAGAAGAATTATGGAATGATGAATGATGATAGATGAATTTCGAAAAATCATCATTCATCGGGAAGTGGAAGGAATCTTACGCTTTTCTTGTTGTTTTGATAATAGCTTCTTCAATCTATAAATAAAATACCTTTATTTTAATAGAAGTAATAGAGTTTTATCTATAATAAAACTCGTAAATTTCTATTGGTATTGCTATACCATTTGCAACTGTTCAGTTAATACTAGTTTTATATCGATGAATAACTATATAGAGGAGAACCACCTTTGAAACAAGCGACGCTGCACCAGTTAAAGGTATTCGAGGCTGCGGCACGGCACAGTAGCTTTACGCGGGCTGCTGAGGAATTGTTTCTCACCCAACCTACCGTTTCTATGCAGATTAAGCAACTCACAAAATCGGTAGGGTTGCCATTATTTGAGCAAGTAGGAAAGCGGTTGTATCTCACCGAGGCAGGACGAGAATTATTTGCCACTTGTCGGCAGATTTTTGAAAATATAGCCCAGTATGAAATGAAGGTGGCAGATTTAAAAGGGCTAAAACAGGGACAATTACGCTTGGCAGTGATTACAACAGCAAAATATTTTATCCCACGTTTGTTAGGGCCGTTTTGCGAACTTTATCCAGGGATTGATATCTCTCTACAAGTAACGAATCACGAACAAATTTTGGAACGGATGAGTCAAAATCTGGACGACTTGTATATTATGAGTCAAGTCCCAGACAATATGGATGTGAATTGTGAGGCATTTTTAGAAAATCCTTTGATCGTCTTTGCACCGCTTAATCATCCGTTATCCAAGGAAAAGAATATTCCGATCCAACGCCTATCTAACCAACCTTTTATTATGCGAGAACCAGGTTCAGGAACTCGTCGCGCCGTCCAAAGCCTATTTGAAGAACAAGGGGTGACAGTAAAAGTCAAGCTGGAATTGGGAAGTAACGAAGCAATTAAACAAGCGATCGCAGGTGGTTTAGGAATTTCGGTTTTATCTCGTCATACTTTACTATTAGACGCTTCAGATTTTAGCATTTTAGATGTCCAACACTTCCCCATTCAGCGACATTGGTACATGGTTTACCCCGCAGGCAAGCAGCTATCTATCGTCGCTCGTGCCTATTATGACTATCTCCTGGCTGCGGCAAGGAATTTTGTAGATCAAAACACTGAAACCACTTCTAGTACACTTGAACCAACTCACGGGTAATTCATAATTACGAATTACGAATTACGAATTACCCAAAGGGGTTGACTCTTAGACCGGCAACCATTGACAATTAACCAGCAGAATCAATTAAAAATGGGGGAAAACTGGCAATGGTTAACCCGGAAATACCATCTTGGCGCAAAACAGTACAAAGCGAGATTGTAGCTGTTACAGTTTATGCTGACAGAGCATTGGTTACACGGCGGGGTGTAGTTGATTTAACAGGAACTGAACAGGAATTAGTAATTACCTCAGTGCCAGAGACTCTAGAAACTGAGTCTATCAGGGTTAGCGGTACAGGGACAGTGGGAGTGCGTTTGATGGGAGTGAGTAGCGATCGCATTTACACCACTGAACCAGTGGCAGAGCGAGTTGCACATTTAACAAGGCAAATTGAGCAGTTAGAAGCAGAAAAACGCCACCTCCAAGCCCAAGTCGATGCTTTAGTATTACAATCTAGTTTCATCGCCGGGTTACGTGAAAAAACAGAGGAACCTTTTGCCCAAAGTTTGTCTCGGAAAAATCTTAGTCTGAGCGAAACTTTGGATTTTTTGAACTTTCTAGGAAGCCAGTATAGTGAATATGCGATCGCATCTGGAGAATGCAAAACCCAACAGCAGGAATTAGATAAAGAACTGCAAGCACTCCGCGCCTCGTTGCAAAAAATTCAAACACCCCATCCCAAAGAGAGTTTGAGCATAGTTGTAGGAGTTGAAGTCGCAGGTGAAGGCGAATTTGAATTAGAGGTGTCTTACATAGTAAATCGCGCCAGTTGGACTCCGCTTTATGACTTGCGCTTTAACACTACCAGCGATATTGTGCATCTGGGCTACCTTGCAGAAATCACTCAAAGTAGTGGCGAAGATTGGATTGGTGCAAATCTCACCCTTTCTACCGCTAAACCGGGATTAGGTACTCTCCCACCTAAACTTGAACCCTGGTATATTGATGCGCCACGTCCACAAATGTTACGACAACGACGATTTGCTGCTCAACCACCACTGCTGCCTAGCATAGCAGAACCGCCTGCTTCTGCTGCCAGAGCAGATTGGCAAGAAGAAGACCAAGGTGCAGATGATGTTCTTATCCCAGCAGAAACCGTTACAGCAGAAGTATCCAAAGAAGGGAGTGTAGTTACCTTTAAATTGAATGGTGGCGGTAACATTCCCAGTGATGGCGCACCCCATAAAACGACAATTTTTAATGACGATTATCCTTGTAACTTTGATTATGTGGCAATGCCGCGTTTGGTAAGTTTTGCTTATCTGCAAGCAAATGTAAAAAATAATCCCAATGGTGCGACTTTGTTACCAGGAAAAGCGAATATTTTCCGCAACAATGTTTTTATCGGGACAACTCAGTTAGAGAATATTGCACCAGGACAAGAATTCAAACTGAATTTAGGGATGGATGAAGGTTTGAAAATTGAGCGCGATTTAGTTGAACGCCTGGTAGACAAAAGATTGATTAGCAACCAGCGCCGGGTTACTTATAGTTATCGGTTGATAATTACTAACTTACTCGACAAAGAAGTAAATCTGAAAGTAACTGAACAATTGCCAGTTAGCCGCAACGAGCAAATTAAAGTGCGCCTCAGCCGTAGTAACCCACAAATTCAACTAGGTGAAATGGGCATTTTGGAATGGCAGTTAACGCTTCCAGCACAGGAAAAAAGAGATATATATTACCAGTTCAATGTTGAACATCCGCCTGAGTTAATGGTTGTTGGGTTAGATATTTAGAATTCACGTGAACCTTAGACAAACATTATAGTAACCTGAGTTCAGGATAATAAATCCTCAAAAGCCTTGCTTCTTCTTATAATTACAGCAAGTTGCAAGTGTAATAATTTGAGTTTGAAAAAGTGAATACGACAAAATACTACATTTCTTTTGCCAAAGGTTTCTTGTAATTAAAGAATTGGAACCTCTGTTTCTATTAATTGCTAGTTTTTAACAGCACAGTTATTTTATGTATAAAAGTTCGTATTAACGTTATCTTAATAATTCCTTAAAGGCAAACTTTTACTATTTATTAGGTTTCTGAAGTTTTGCTGACAGTATACTAATGAAATTATCAAGACGTAACTTCTTTACATTGGCTGGTGCGAGTGCTGTCGGTGTTACAATGCTTTCTCCTCTGGAAGCCTTATATGCAAGACGTGCTAATGGTCAAGTTGCCAACGGCATTGGTTTTGGTCCTCTAGCGCCTAAGCTAGCCGAAAATGCAGATGAACTCCAAGGTGTCATTCTGAGTGGTATTGACTTAGGCAATACTCCCATTTTGCAGCTTCCTCCTGGCTTTAATTACACAGCGATCTCAGTAAGAGGTCAGGCAATGAATGATGGTGGTACTGTGCCTGCGGCTCATGATGGCATGGCTGCATTCCAGGGTCCTAAGAACACTACAATTCTGGTGCGGAATCATGAAATAAGTGCTTTGGGTTCTAACCCAGTTCGTGTACCTACAGCAAAACTATACGATCGCCTGGGTGGTGGCACGACAAACATCTTGGTTGGACCCGACCGCCGGGTAATCAAGCATTTTGCTTCTCTGGGCGGCACAATTCGTAACTGTGCAGGTGGTACAACTCCTTGGGGTACCTGGATTACCTGTGAAGAGGACGTAACGCTTCCTTCATCTGGTGGAGCAACCAAAAGGCATGGCTATAATTTTGAAGTGCCAGCGACAGACGAAATTCAGGTTACTGACCCAGTGCCTCTGGTTGCTATGGGACGTTTTAACCATGAAGCTGTTGCTGTTGATCCGGCAACTGGATGGGTCTATCAAACCGAAGACAGGGGCGATAGCTGTTTCTATAGATTCCGCCCTAACCAGCAAGGTAACTTGCAAAGCGGTGGCGTGCTTGAGGCGCTTGTCATTGTAGGCGCACCTGCGGATACGCGCAAAGACTACCTCCGCTATAAGAATATAGCGTTGTCAACGACCTGGGTTCCGATTAACAACGTTGATCCCAACACCGATAATGGTTCTGCTTCAGTGCGGGGGCAAGCCCAGGCAAGGGGTGCTGCAATCTTTGCGCGGGGTGAAGGTGCTTGGTATAGCAATGGCGCGATCTACTTTACCTGTACCAGTGGTGGTGACGCTGGTTTTGGTCAAGTTTTTGCTTACAATCCCAGCAACGGCACATTGACTTTAGTCGTTGAGTCTCCTGGAGAAAGTGTACTAGACTTCCCTGATAACATTACAGTTGCTCCTTTTGGGGATCTTATTCTTTGTGAAGATGGAGGCGGAGACAGTTATATTGTCGGCGTTAATCAAAGCGGCGAGCTGTATCAGTTTGCAAAAAACAATATCAATGACAGTGAATATGCAGGAGCCTGCTTTTCACCTGATGGCCGCACAATGTTTGTCAATCTCCAATCCCCTGGAATTACCTGTGCGATTTGGGGCCCTTGGAGCAGAAACCGAGCATAAAGTTAATTACATCTAAATGATTTGATCACTTACATGGGTACTCCAGTTAATTCTTGGAGTAGCCCTGTTTTTAGTATTTACTCAAGATATCTTTCGTATACCAGATTACTTGTAGTTTTTTTATGTACAGGGTTTCATTTGTTTGATGGTGAATATTAACCAGTGGAACCCAATCCATAAGGGTGGTTGTGAAGTCAACAGCTAGGTTTATATTTAGGTGCTTATCAAGAAAAGTTATGCTTTTTTACGCCTGAAGGAGAACTAGTTTCAACACTCGAAGAAGTTGCATAACAGGCTGAACAAGAAAAGCAACGCGCTCACCAAGAGAAATAAAGCAGCGATCGCTTGGCAGCAAAACTGCGAGAATTAAATATAGATCCAGATACTATTTAAGCTCCTCGCTGTCTTGCTTGTGCCTGTTGGTGCAAATGCTATGGATCTTCAGGAAAAACCCATTTTGGCGGTTCAGTCATTTTTTTACGCAGGCGTTCTTGTGCCAACTCCAACATTTTGTCTAAGGGAGTCTCTTCAATAAATTTTGCAGCGGCCTCTCTAAACTCGATGTTGGGGCATTTATCCCCTAAAACACATCCGTTAACACAGGCTACAGCACAGTTAATCTTTTGCTCCACAGTAAATTCCTCTCTCTAAAACTTATAAGTTATAAAGTTGTGAGTTCTAATATTCACCCCTAACTCTTTACTATCAGGCATTAACCTCTAGGTAAATTTTACCTTGCCAGTTGCTATCCTATTAGTCTAAACACCTACCATTTAGAAAGTTATCAGTTATGAGTTATGATTTTGACTCCTAATTTCTCACTCTTATGAAGGGCACTCATGTCAGAAGTTTTTGCTACTACTGGAACTATCGCTGCGATCGCAACTGCTGTTGTCCCCCAACAGGGTAGTGTTGGTATTGTGCGGGTGTCAGGTTCTGAAGCAATGGCTCTAGCCCAAACTCTCTTTCATGCACCAGGGCGACAAGTTTGGGAAACTCACCAGATTCTCTACGGTTATATTCGTCATCCCCAAACCCAACAATTGGTAGATGAAGCCCTATTGCTGATTATGAAAGCACCTCGTTCTTACACCCGTGAAGATGTGGTGGAATTCCATTGCCACGGGGGAATAATGGCAGTACAGCAGGTATTACAACTGTGTTTGGAAAACGGTGCAAGACTAGCTCAACCAGGAGAATTTACTCTCCGCGCCTTTTTGAATGGGCGATTGGATTTAACTCAAGCCGAAGGTATTGCTGATTTAGTGGGAGCTAAATCACCTCAAGCTGCCCAAACTGCCTTAGCTGGTTTACAGGGAAAATTAGCTCATCCAATCCGGCAGTTACGCGCTAACTGTCTAGATATTTTGGCAGAAATCGAAGCTCGAATCGATTTTGAGGAAGACTTACCGCCGTTGGATGATAAAGCAATAATATCAGAAATCGAGAAAATTGCCGCCGAAATAACAAGATTATTGGCAACTAAAGACAAAGGTGAGTTGCTACGCACAGGTTTAAAAGTGGCAATTGTTGGGCGGCCAAATGTGGGTAAGTCGAGCTTATTGAACGCTTGGAGCCGGAGCGATCGCGCGATCGTCACAGACTTACCTGGTACAACCCGCGATGTGGTGGAATCCCAGCTAGTTGTCGGGGGAATTCCCGTACAAGTGCTAGATACAGCCGGGATTCGGGAAACAACAGATCAAGTGGAAAAAATTGGCGTAGAGCGATCGCGTCGTGCCGCCAATGCAGCTGATTTAGTCTTGCTTACCATCGATGCTTCAGCAGGTTGGACAGAAGGCGATCGAGAAATTTACGAACAAGTACAACACCGTCCATTAATTTTAGTCATTAATAAAATTGACTTAGTAGAAGAAAACGAAAGAAGAACTCTTCTATCTCAGATATCAAATCTAAAATCTAAAATTCTCACAGCAGCAGCCCAAAATCAAGGTATTGATGCTTTAGAAGTAGCAATTTTAGAGCTAGTCAAAGCAGAAAAAGTCCAAGCTGCTGATATGGATTTAGCCATTAATCAAAGGCAAGCAGCAGCTTTAACTCAAGCTCAAATCTCTTTGGAACAAGTACAAACAACAATTGTCCAGCAGCTCCCTCTTGATTTTTGGACAATTGACTTACGCGGTGCAATCCAGGCACTAGGAACAATTACTGGTGAAGAAGTTACAGAATCAGTTTTGGATAGGATTTTTAGTAAGTTTTGCATTGGTAAATAAACTCCAAATGTTCTATTTTTGCTAATCTGGGTAGTTTGGGTGAAGCGAATCACAACCCAATATCTATCCTAATTATTATCAATTTTAAATATTATTAAATCCTAAAACTTTATGTCTTTAAACGATGAAATAAATTCTATAAACGCATTGATTGTGGGAGCCAGTCAAGGTATTGGTTTTGGTTTTGTAAAAAGATTGCTACAGGATGAGAAAATAGCTAAAGTTTTTGCAACTTCTCGTCAGCTAGAATTAACCCCCGATTTAATAGCTCTTGTAGACGAACATTCTGAGCGATTAATTTGTTTAGAGATGGATATTACTGACGAGTTGCAGATTGTTGAAACTATTCAAAAAATACATACCCAAGTTGACAAACTGCATTTGGTAGTTAACTGTGTAGGACTGTTGCATGAAGATACTTTGCAACCTGAAAAAAGCTTAAGACAGATAAATTCAGAAAACTTGCTGCGCTACTTTCAGATAAATAGTATTGGTGCTGTCTTGCTAGCTAAACATCTATTGCCTCTGTTGCGTCATGGAGAACGCAGTGTGTTCGCTAGTATTTCTGCTAAATTGGGCAGTATTGGCGATAACCAACTCGGTGGATGGTATGGCTATCGCGCTTCTAAAGCAGCACTCAATATGTTCATGCGAACTGCGGCAATTGAGTATAAAAGAAGTTGTCCTAAAGCATTAATAGTGACATTACATCCTGGTACAACTGATACGCGCCTTTCCCGTCCTTTCCAGAAAAATGTACCTGCGGAAAAATTATTCTCAGTGGAACGCACTGTTACCCAATTATTGACTGTCATTGAACAGCTTCAAGAAGGCGATAGTGGGCAGTTTTTCTCGTGGGATGGAAGCAGATTGCCTTGGTAACTGCGTTACGCTGATGCTAGTGAAACTCACATTACTTGTAACCAAAGCCTATGAAGTTTTTTGTGCCAGCAGCCAAGGATGATATCAAAGCAGAGCAAGTGTATAGTGCTTTTGCTCGGTCTGTCAAAGCACCAATAACCGAAAAGCGTATTTGGAAGTTACAGTGGCGCGATCGCGAAATTGATATGGAATGCGAGGTAGGTAAACCCTTACCATCCTCTTATCAAACTGGGAAAGAGCTAGTTATGGCAATCTTTGAGTGCGAAAACCTTTATAAAATTTGTACTCTTACCCGTGGAGGAGTAAAGGGAGAACCTATCTTGGTTGGCAAAAACTCTGTATCCTCAGCAACATATTTTTCAGATAATGTACATAACTGACTTTGCATATTACATAGAGCAGAAAGCGTATCAGTATTGGCGTAGTTTTTTAAAAGATATATTTATGTAGGTTGGGTGGAGTGAAACGCAACCCAACATTACCACCAAATTTTATGTTGGGTTACACGATCGCTGCACCCAACCTTGTATCTTAGAAATAGTAGTAAGTGGGCGTAAATAATTGTCGTTGGGATAAGGTAATAGGCAATAGGCAATAGGTATAAGGATTTTAGCTAGTTCATTTTTCTTTACAGTCAAGAGGTTAAAGAGGAATTTCTTAAGCAAAATTCTTATCCACCTTGAAAGTGCTAGTTCTAGATTTTATTAAAATTTTATACAAGTAAGTATCTTAACGCAATTTGAACTCAGTGTTTAAGATACGTATTTATGCTGTCGATATTGTATCTTTTGATAGATATTATGAAAATATGCACTGATACAGGATAAAGCTGAGTCATCAGGTAACTTCTTTATGTTTTACCGTCTAGCGTTAATCTCTAGCCTGGTGCTGGCAAGTGCATTCACTCTAAATCAAGCTGCGATCGCTCAAAGTGCAGATGTTCCTTTCAGTGGAACAGTTCCAGCTGAAGCTACCTTTAATGCTCCTGCGCCTGGCACTGCTGAACCAACTATTTCTAGCAGTTCTGGTGGAATTCCGACAAAGTTTGAATCACAAACTCCTGCGACTATGGGTGTGCAAACTAGCACGCCTGCCACCATCTCTGTTTCACCCCCCAGATTTGTATCTGGACCTAGTGCCGATCCTTCTGGAACAACGCACATCGGATTTTTAAAATTTGGTTCGACTAACCTTCGCAGTGATGTCGGCGGTGGGAGTGCAACTTTACCAGCAGGTAATACCAATTTAGAGGTGGGTTTGCTCATAGAGCGACCTGTAGCATTTACACCAGGCATTTATACTTACGTTGTTACCTTAACGATCGCACCATAGCTGTTTTCTGCAACCCTTATTTATTTGAGAAGGATTTAAAAATGATTCGTCGTTCTTTATTAACCGTTGCTTTGATAATTGTTGGTTCTGCTGCTCTTGCACCCAAAACAATTGCACAAACGGCTGATGTGCCCTTTACAGTAAATGTCGGTGGTGTCTGCAACTTCGATCAAATTATCCCTGGTAAATTAGGACTCAACCAGCAGACTAACCCAACTTCACTAGCGGGAGGATATCCTGGAGGACAATTTGGTAAGGTTTTTGTTAGCTGTAACCAAGGTGCCAGAGTGAGTATATCTAAGCCACAGCAGACCGGAGGCCCTAGTTTTACACCCATTAACTCTAATGGCTATATCAATTCACCTTTTGGCAGTACTAGTTCTCAGGGTGGTAGTCCTGTGTTGCTGCCCTCTGGTAGCGGTTTGCCTTTGGATATAGACATGATAGTAGATAAGGGCAGTCCCCTTGTTCCTGGAAACTACAGCTATGTAACAACATTGACTATCGTGCCATAGTCTAAAATTTTTCCAGTTTTCCTTCAATTTGGTTGAGAAAAATAGTTATTGAATATCTTGTCGTTAAAGAGTAAATCTTCAAGCGGCAAGATATTTTTCTCATGACCAATAGATAAAATAAATCTCCTTTTGGGAACTATAAATCAGAAATTAACTTTACAATCCTGCCATAGTTATAAATATGCTCAAGAGTAATTGGCGCTCTCTAGCTGCTGTTAGTGCTGGCTTATTCGCCCTAGTTTTGTTTCCTGCTGCTGCTAAAGCACAAATGAGCGTTTCTCCGCTAGTGATTGAAGCCAAAGCGGAACGCGGACAAGCCCAAGGAATGATTACAATTTCCAATACTAGCAAAACCCCTTCTCGCATTCGCATCTATGCTGAACCTTTTACTTATAGCCGCGATGCAGGGTTTCAAACCTTATCCTCTAGTCCCAGTGACTTGACGAAATATCTGCAATTCTCACCGCGTGAGTTGACTGTCAAACCAGGAGAAGTTCGCCGGGTACGCCTCATCAGTCGCTTGGCTCCTAATTTACCAGATGGCGAATATCGAGCGGTCGTATTTAATGAAACTCTTACTGAATCGAAAGATGCTGCTGGTAATAATATTACTTTAGTAGCACGAATTGGCGTAACATTATATGTCAGAAAAGGCAATCTTTCTCCCCAACTAGCAATTGATAGTGCCAGTTTTAACCCAGAGCAAAAACAAATTCAACTTTTAGTTCGCAATAGTGGTCAAGCAACTGTTCTCCCCAGTTTAAATTGGACGTTACGCCAAGGGCAAACTGTTGTCAAAACTGGGCAGATAGATACTAATGCTGTAGTGGCAAATAGCGATCGCAATTTTTTATTAAATTACCCCAATAAAGACCAACCAGCCTTGAATCCTGGTCAATATCAGCTAAGTGGTGAGTTATTCTGGGGTGAAGACAATAATAAAAGTAAGTTGCCCTTCAATGTAAATATTACTATTCCTAGACAAACAGCTGCATCACAGAAAAAATAGCTTGTGTAATAATTCGTAATTCTTAATTAAAAAATCAGATTAAAGATGCCAGATTTAATCTGATTTTGGAGAATTGGTATTACTGTAAAATACAGCATTAATATCGATAATTTTATTTGATGCTTGGGAATTATATGTTGGTAGAGATGTTGCAATGTAATGTCTCTATTTCTGTAGGAAATTTTACTGAGAAGTTAAAAATTTGTGCAACTTCGGTTATTAATTAGAGGCAGATGTCTGCTAGCTGCGATCGCTCTTATCTATCAAATTATGATCATCCCAGCTAAGGCAGATACGCCTGCATCAAATCCACAAACACCTACAAGTGCCCAATTAGCGAAGAATTCCGAATTTAAAGTTTTTCCCGTAGGATTAAATGTCGGCAACCGCAATGTCAATTCTAGCGTTTTGGTACGTGGTCAAGAAGATGGTTCCCAAGCAATTGATTTTCAAAATTGGCTATTACCCTATGATGCCGTCGTTCAAGGGTTAAAATTAAATGTTACCACTTTACCAGACGGTCAATTAGAAGTGCGATCGCTTAGTGTTGTGACTCGCATCAACCCAACAAAACTTCGCACCGATCCAGAATTAGGATTAGTTTTTACAATTCAAGATTTACATACTTTCTTTGGTATAGGGGCAAAATTTGACATCAATGAATACGCCATTATTTTAGATGTTACAGGCGTAGATAAATCTAGCGGCATAGCAGAAACAGAAACTCCAATTCAACTAGAAGGATTACCACACATTACACCTAAAAAGTTTAGTGTTGCGGCAATTGAACAGAAGGTAAATGCTAGCGGTGGTGCTACAAGATCAACAAGTTATCGAGGTGATTTCCTAGCTGTTGGTAGTGCTTTCGGTGGTTCGTGGTTCATCCGCACCGATCAACCAAATTTACAAAATTCACAAACTTGGAATATTGCTGAAGCGCAATTTCTGCGACAAACTAATTCAGCTGATTATTTTGTGGGTTCCCAGCCAACTTTTTGGCAAACTCAAGGAACAGGAGACTATTGGGGTTTTACATCCATTCAACGACAGGGGTTTGTACCACCTCAACCCTTTGGCGGTGGTTCTTCCGATCCTCGCCAACGTTTACAAGCAGATGCTATTGGACGCACAATTGCTGGTAAGGCTGAACCAGGTACATTAGTGCGCTTAGTACAAGGTTTTAGCGATCGCATCATTGCCGAAATTTTAATTGATTCTTCTGGCATTTACCGCTTTGAAAATATTAAAAGTCAAAATCAATTTTTGGCAAATAATTATCGCGTCTTGCTGTATCCCCAAGGGCGACTCACCGCCCAACCAGAAATTCAACAGGCTAATTTTTCTACAGTTCCAGGACAATTACCAGCAGGTGCTTCAGGATTAATCGTTTCTGGCGGGTTGCGACGGGATTCTTTGGGAAATCAAAGTCTGTTGGGCAACTTTTCTGACTTTCGGGGAGGAATTGCTGGACGTTGGGGTTTATCGGAAAATCTGACAGTAGGCTTAGGTGGAGTATATGACGAATCGCCTAAAGCCTTAGCAGAATTATTTTGGCGTGCTAGAAACTTACCTTTGCAGGTAGCAGTTTCAGCACTGACGGGTAATAAGTGGGATGTGAATACAGATATTCGCTACGATCCAGCGTCTAACTTGAGTGCTATATTTACCAGCGATCGCTTATCTAGCCGTTTTAATCTAGATTGGCGAGTTTTGCCTCAATTCACTTTATTCGCCAGTACTGACACGGGTGATGCGACATCTAGCGGAATGCAATTTAACTTGAGTGGCAAAGATGCCTTTACCTTTGCCCGTGTCAGCTTAGATACTAAAAACCGTCTGCGCTGGAATTTGCTGCAACGTCTTGGGAAACTAGAATTAACGCAACGCGGTAACGAAATCAGTACTTTGTCGGAACTGAATTACAACTTATCTAAAAACCGTTTTTCTAGTAGTGGCAACTCACTGCTGTTAAATTATGAAACACACAATCAAAATCGTAGCGACAGCTTGCTAAGTGTGAGTTGGCGCTATCGTTCACAACAACAGGCGATTGATGGTAGCTATCAGTGGGAAGCACAGTTAGGTTATGGCGTTGGTTCTCAAGGTAATGGAATACTAGCCACATTATCAACAACAGTTTTACCCGGTTTGCTATTACGGGCGCGTTATCAAGGTGTATCGCCGAGTTCCGATGAAGCAACTTTCAGCATAGATTTAGCTTCTAGCCTGAATCTCCAAGGAGGTATTAGTCCAGGCGATCGCCGTTCTAATTACTTTCGTACACAAGGCGGACTGTTGATTAAGCCATTTTTTGACCGGAACAATAATATTAAACAGGATAGAGGCGAAGAAGTTTATACAGATAATGCTGATTTGTTGTTGACTTTGAACAATAAACCCCTTAAATTATTTTCGCCACAAATCCAGGGCGATCGCACTTTAGTAAGAATGCCTCCTGGTATTTATCGCCTCGACCTCGATCCAGCAGGTTTACCCCCTGATTGGCAGCCTATGGTTGAGTCTGTAGCTGTTGATGTAGTTGCTGGGAGTTACACCCCTGTGATGATTCCGTTAATTCGTTCTTACGCGCGATCGGGGGTAGTCACGGATACTCAAGGTCAAGCGATCGCAGGCGCACGGGTAGAAGCCATACAACCAGATCAAACAACTCGGCGTTTTTCTGTCACCAACGGAGCTGGAGTCTATTATTTAGAAGGCTTGTCACAGGGTAAATACACTCTGCAAATCAACGGTAAATCTGCTGGTAGCTTGAAATTGGAAGAGTCTTCTGAACCATTCCAAGAGCTTAATTTGCAACAGCCATAAGTCGCTTCGCTCCAATTAAAAATTAAA
The DNA here is from genome assembly GCF_010747425.1 of Nostoc sp. UIC 10630. Lineage (NCBI taxonomy): Bacteria > Bacillati > Cyanobacteriota > Cyanophyceae > Nostocales > Nostocaceae > Nostoc > Nostoc sp. UIC 10630. The sequence goes on along the minus strand of NZ_JAAGOG010000071.1, from coordinate 20,442 downwards.
AATTATTAATTAAAAATAATTAGGGACTGACAAGAAATAAATTATCCATCTTGTGGGGTGGGCATCCTGCCCGCCTTGAATATGGGACGGGTGCGGACAGCCATCCCACAATAAAATTTGGAATGTTTTTTTATTTAGAAGTCCCTATAATTCAGTGCTTCCCCGTCCTAACTGCACCACCTCAGATGATAGGTGTTGCTCCAACCAACTCTCTAAATCTGCCATTACCTCTTGATAATTGAGGTCACGCTGAATTTCGTGATAGGCTTCTGGGTACTCAATTCTCAGCTTATCTGTGCATTTTACCCGTTGATAAAAGATGTCACTTCCTTCAGGTAAAGCCACTCGGTCTGCGCCACCGTGGAGAATCAATAATGGTAATTGCCAATCAGCTGCGTGAGCATTAATCCAATCAACTGTTGCAAAGAATTCTGTAGCTAGACGGGCAGTACCAAGGGTATGTCGCAGTGTATCTTGAGCGATCGCAGCTAAAACCTGCGGATCTCTTGAACCAGCACTGATGTCAATGCCTGTATTCAGTGTGAAACGCGGCCACACCCGTGAGAGCAGTTTTCCTAAAAGCACCCGAATCGGTGAAATCCCAACTTTCCCCAAGGTTGGCGCGAGAGCGATCGCACCTTGCAAAACTGATGCTTGTTGCGGATAGCGCAGAATATAATCTAAGACAATCACCCCACCTAAGCTATGACCCAAAAGAAAAATTGGGCAGCCAGGATTCTGAGTTTGGATTAACTGTAAAAAGGCTACCAAATCTTCTCGAAACTCACTCCAAGCGTTGATATAGCCTCGCTGACCTGGTGAGCGTCCATGACCACGTAAGTCTAAAGCATAGATGGCGTATTGTTTGGGTATCAAATGCTGAATTACATTACTGTAGCGATCGCTGTGGGCTCCGAGTCCATGCACAATGGCTAATATTGCTCTTACTTTACCCTCTGGATGCCAGCTTTGATAATAGAGGTCAAGCCCTCCAACACCTTGGAATGTGCCTTCTTTACGAGACGCGATGCGATCGCTATGGTCAATCATCTGGTTAATTTTTTAGGTATTCTCTCAGCAAGTTACTAACATGTCAACACTGGTTGTATAAAAATAGCTTCTGGCTATGGGGATAATTACAGCTAATTTATTAAAATATCGATAAGATAATTCCACAATTTCTAACCGTGGATTGGTTAATAATATAACCTCAAGAATTATGATTTATTCATGAATTCAAGGAGATTTTTATCAAAAACTCTTCTAAGGGATCTGTTCAGGAAGACCAAGCTGATGGGGTAATTTCCGAGGTTCATACCGATTCGAAATCTAGCCATCAGCAGGAAGATAGTAGACAATTAGAAACTTTAACTGCTGCAAGTATAAAGCGGGTAAAAGAGGGTGTATCTGCGGCTGGCGATCGCGCTGTTCGCCAGATTATCGAAAAAACCCTCAATCGCTTGGAAAATGCTAATCAGGGGCATTCAGAACCTAGAGCCAACTCTGGGCTGCGTCGTTTTGTGATGCGATCACTCATCCATTCCTTTTTCAAGGTACGGGTCGAACATCTCGAAAGAATACCTCAGAAACCTGCAATTCTAGCTGTCAACCATCTCCACCATATAGATCCCTTACTCCTGTTAGCCGAACTCCCTACCCAACCCCACTATTACATCCTGGGCGATGCTCGTACTCTTTATAACAAGTGGTGGAAGCGCTTCATCCTCGGTTTTGCAGGGGGTGTGATTCCTTTGGAACGGGTGTGGAAAGAAGAAGTTGCTGTGATGGAAGCGGCTAAAGCAGGAAGGCAAGATTTAGTTGAGCTTGCTACAGCAATTAAACAGACTGTACCGACAGGGGAAGATATACACACACTCCGACAGATAGACCGGATTATCCTGGCAATTTTGACTCGTGGAGATGGGATGATTCTCTTTCCCGAAGGACGACTCGGAACTGCTGAGGGTAAGTTGCATCTCCCTTTAAAACGCGGGACTGTGATTTATGCCTTGCGGGCTGGTGTACCGATTATTCCAGTTGCACTGATTGGGACTCATGACCTCTATTTAAGAAAAGAGTTAACAATTCGAGTCGGTGAACCGTTACACTTTGCCCAAACAACCAGACCAAAGCGCCAGGAAGTAGAAGTAGCTTTGGAGACGTTACAGAATGCGATGCTGGCTATGTTGCCAACTAACTATCAAGAACCAACCGGAACCAAGCTGTTACGTTATTTCCTAAATCACATGTTGTGGTGAAGAGTTTATTGCTCTAAAAAGATTAGGAATTACTATTATTTTCCCTGCCACATCTGCCGTAATGACTGAAAAATCTTTACAAATTTCTCTTCTAGCCAGAGCATAGCATAATCAACCCATTCCAGAAGTTGCTCTAAGGGATGTTTCTCATAGCCTGTTGAAGTTGCTTTGGTTTCTATCCAGTCTGGCTGTGCCTCAACTTGACTACTTTGAGGAAACTGCTGTTGCAAAATTTCCCCTTTACGAATCTCGCGTTTAGTTAGGGAAGTATGGGCTTGAGTTTGTTTTGTAGAAGAAACTTTTACAGATATTTTTTGGCTTGAGGCAAGATTACTATTTGCTTGTTTCCTTTGCACCAAACCAGATCCGATTTTAGGTTGTTTTACAGTTAAATTCTTTTGGGGAAAATGCCCTACTGATAAACTTGCAGCTAAAGCAGGATTTTGAACTTGAGAATCTCTTACTGATTTCTCAGCAACGGTTTCAGTGTCTCCAAATAAATCATTCCATGTTAGCCAAGGATCAACAGCTAAATCCTGGTTCTCCAATAGAGGGCTTTTAAACAAGGCTTTTCTAAAGCGTGATGAGAATAGTTTTCCTGGCAATTGCTCATCACTAGTTGTTGAATCAAATGTTTTTCTATTACCAACACCAAAAAAGTAATTAAGCGCCGCCTCAATCAAAGCCTGAATATTCAGTGTATGAGTTTCCAAACCATCAGTAGTGGTTGCAATTTCTCCCCTAGCAGCTAATTGCTCTTTGCCATAAAGAAATATGTTTAACTGAGTTTGGGCAACTTGAACAATTTCCTGGCTACGTTCTTGCACAGGTACTAAAGCATTTGACTCCAACTTAGCAACAGCTATATCTAGAAATGCTAGTAATCTTTCAGTATTAAGTAAATCTTTTGATATGCCCTCAGCTAAAGCTGAAATTTTGGTTGTATTTCCGTCAGTGAGTTTTGCTAATAAACGGTCAATTTGTGGTAATAGCTCCGTTTCTTTTTTGGCTATAATCAACCGCCAAGACTGCCAGTAATTAGCAACTTCGTTAATAATTCGATCTTCTAACTTTGCCTGCTGCTGGGGTGTCAAAATATCTAGAATTTCATTTTCGGTAGTAACAAGTACTAAACTCCGATTCATCAAATTTGTGGCAATTCCCCGCACAGCGGGTAAATGCTGTTTTAGAGCGTTATCTAACTGTAAATTGATAATCTCCGCTTTATTCTCTGTAATACTTGAAGATTCTATATAAATTACGTTATTTGTCGAATTTTTATCAACAAATTTCAGCCTGAAAACTCCCAATAAAGCCAAAGGATTGAAAGTTTCAGATGTTTTTGTAGTCGTGGAGGCTGCTTCATCTGACAACACGTAATTGACTGCTTCTAGTACTTGTTGAATAGGACTATCAGCATTTGGAATTTCGGACTGGAAATCGGTATCATTTGGTTGTAACTTTAGTCTAGTTTGTGGCTCTTTGGTCTGTAGCGTTTTCCCAGATGATTCAGATGACTGAAACAGTAGATACACTGGGTAAAGTAGTGCCTCCACACCCCACTTAGTGGCAACTTGCAAATGCCGAAAGGTGTGTTCCCACTGTTGTGTCACCCGCCGGGATTGCTGGTGGACAAAGTTAAATAGTCTGCTTTGATAACGACCAGAGGAACCAGAAGACATAGTAGTAATTTTTTAGTTCAAGTCTTGTTAAGTTGTGAGACTCGCGCCAAACAATAAAAACAACCAACACCTCATATTAGCGAATATATGACTCCCACTGTCTCTCAATCTCATACCAAAATCATCTCACAAGCAATTGAGCAACTACGCTCTTTTTGCCAAGTTAATCTTCAGTCTAGCTGGCTATACCAGGAATCTGACCTGATTATTACTGATGTTGTCGCTGCTGATTTGTCTCATTGGCAACCTGTTAAGTTGAATGCTAAAGAACATATCGCTTGGACTGGGGGGAAAAAAGTACTATGGCTAGTGCAAAGGTTGGTAGTGCCCCAAGATTTACAGGGTTATCCTTTAGCTGGGTTATCTTTGCGGCTGGCGCTGGTTTGGTGGGCAGATTCTGCTGAGATTTATGTGAATGGGGAGTTAGTGCTGGAGGGTGATTTATTTGATTGTTCGCCGAGAGTGCTTCTCAGTCGAGGGGTAACGCCAGGGGAAGAGTTTGTTGTGGCTTTGCGGTTAGTGAGTCCGGGACATTGTGATGGTGCTTTAGTGCGATCGCTCCTAGTTTATGAGTCTATAGTTGATAATAATCCCGATCCGGGTTTTGTGGCTGATGAATTGGCTGTGGTGCAGCTTTATTTGGAAAGGTTCGCGCCGGAGAGGTTGGATACTTTGGTAGAGGTGGTGGAGGAGGCTACGAACCGCAGAGGCGCAGAGGGCACGGAGAAGGGAGAGTTAGCAAAGTCGTTTTTGTCTCTACGCCAAAACCTAATTCAATCCGATATCTTAGCCCCCCTTTTGAAGGGGGGTTGGGGGGATCAAAAATCTAAAATTTTCTTGTTGGGTCATGCTCACTTAGATTTAGCATGGTTATGGCCTGTGAGTGAAACTTGGAATGCGGCGCAAAATACTTTTGAGTCGGTTCTGAAGTTGCAAGCAGATTTCCCTGAGTTAATTTTCTGTCATTCGACTCCCGCACTTTACGCTTGGATTGAAGAACATCGCCCGGATTTGTTTCAGGCGATTCAAGCACAGGTAGCTGCTGGACGTTGGGAAGTTGTCGGCGGAATGTGGGTGGAACCGGAACTCAATCTAATTTCTGGTGAATCAATAGTCCGTCAGCTATTGTATGGTCAACGATACATCCAGCAAAAGTTTGGCAAGCTTTCAACTATGGAGTGGGTTCCAGATTCTTTTGGTTTCTGTGCAACTTTACCCCAGTTTTTCGCTAATGCCGGAATTGAGTATTTTGTCACCCAGAAGTTGCGGTGGAATGATACTACTAAATTTGATTATGGGGCTTTTTGGTGGCGATCGCCTGATGGTAGCGAAGTCTTTAGTTTGATGTCTGCACCTATCGGTGAAAGCATTGATCCAGTTAAAATGGCATCCTACGCTCTGGAATGGCAATCCCAAACTGGTTTATCAGAATCCCTCTGGCTTCCCGGTGTCGGCGACCACGGCGGCGGCCCCACCCGTGATATGTTAGAAACCGCCCAACGCTGGCAAAAGTCACCTTTCTTTCCAGACTTAGAATTCACGACGGCTGAAAAATATTTACAGCAAATCAGTGAAGGAGGCAGGAGGCAGGATAGCGCAGCGGTAGCGAGTCCGCGAGCGTCGGCAGGAGGCAGGAGGCAGGAAGCAGGAGATAGTAGTGATGATTCTTCGTCATTTCCTACTTGGAATGACGAACTATACTTAGAATTCCATCGCGGTTGCTACACTACCCACGCAGACCAAAAACGCTGGAATCGTCGTTGTGAAAATTTATTGTATCAAGCTGAATTATTTGCTACCTTAGCAACCATAAGTTGTGGTGTGATATATCCTAAAGCAGAAATTGAAGCAGCTTGGAAGCAGGTTTTATTTCAACAGTTTCACGATATTTTACCTGGTTCTTCAATTACTCAAGTTTACACAGATGCCTTACCCCAGTGGCAGCAAGTCGAACAAGTCGGAACGAAGATATTACAAGACTCACTTTTAGCGATCGCATCTCACATTACCCTATCAGAACCACCAAAACCCAATAGTTTACCTATTTTCGTTTTCAATTCTCTCAATTGGCAGCGTTCTGAGGTAGTCTCTGTAGCCTTACCCACACCACAGGAATGGCAGATTTACGATACTTCAGGAAAGCAGCTTGTCTCCCAATTATCTGAACCATCAACCCTATTATTTCTCGCTACCGAAATTCCACCCGTTGGCTACCGCCTATTTTGGCTTTCCCCCTCATCTCCAACTCTGCGGGAAGCTAAAGCTACATCTCCCTCACTTCTCCCAGACTGGATTTTAGAAAATGAATTCTTGCGAGTTGTTATCGATCCTGATACTGGAGATTTATCAAGTATTTTTGATAAAACTTATCAACGAGAACTTTTGAGTGGTGCGGGAAATCAACTACAAGCTTTTAAAGATAGCGGTCAATATTGGGATGCTTGGAATATAGACCCCAATTATGCCCAACATCCCTTACCCTCAACAAATCTTCAATCTATTCATTGGCTAGAACAAGGGCCAGTGCAAATTCGTGTACGCGTGGTGCGTCAATTGGGTGAATCGGAATTTTGCCAAGACTATATTTTGCAAGCTGGTTCACCTTTACTGAAGATAGCTACCACCGTCAATTGGCAAGAAAATCATGTATTGGTGAAAGCTGCTTTTCCTCTGAATATCGAAGCAGACTTTGCTACTTATGAAATTCCCTGTGGCGCGATTCGCCGGACAACTAAACCGCAAACCCCCGCAGAAGAGGCAAAATGGGAAGTCCCCGCTTTGCGTTGGGCTGATTTAACAGGAGAAACACAGGAGGGTATTCACGGAGTTAGTTTGCTAAATGATTGTAAATACGGTTACGACAGTAAACCAAATCAACTCCGCCTAACACTGCTACGTAGCCCTAATTGGCCAGACTCAGAGGCTGATAAAGGTTTTCATGAGTTTACATATACTTTGTATCCTCATGCTGGTAGCTGGGAATCAGCCCATACGGTACGGCGTGGCTATGAATTGAATATACCGTTACAAGTCATATTGAATCCTGCTAATGAAAACCCACCTGAAAATCCTCCCTTTTCTGCTGGTAAAGATGGGTTGGGGGTGAGTTTCCTAGGTTTATCAGCTGAAAATTTAATCTTGATGGCCTTGAAGCCATCTGAAGATAACCCACAGCAGTTAATTCTGCGGTGTTATGAATGTCACGGAGAAACAGCCGAGTTATCTTTGCAAAGTAATTTAGGGTTAAATCTAGGAGATACAGTAGATTTGTTAGAGCGTTCCTCTACTACTGAATTCTCATCTGGGCAACAACTCTTAACAATACAGCCTTGGAAAATCGCCAGTTTCAAGGTAATACCAGCGATAAATTCCAGGCTGGAGTGAGCCACTATTGCTGTGTCAGTGGTCAATTGTGGTTTTCCACAGACCACCAACCAATGACAAATGACCAATGACTCTTTTAATCTTCGTGATCGTCAAACGGATCGTTCAATTCCTTGCTAGGAGGGCCAAAAGAGGTATAAATTGAAATTCCGGTGATGGCAACCACCACGGCGGCCATAGAAATGCTAAGAACTATTGCGGGTTCCATAATTGAGGGATAGATGATGAGTGCTATTCTTATAGAATATTACAGAAGATTAAAAAAAGCTTTGGCAAGTAATATTAGGTGAACTATGGCACAAAGGACTAGGTTGGGAGATATCCTGAAACCACTTAACTCTGAGTATGGAAAAGTGGCTCCAGGTTGGGGTACTACCCCTGTGATGGCTGTTTTTATGGCGCTATTTTTTGTGTTTTTGCTGATTATTCTGCAACTTTACAATAGATCACTCTTAGTTCAGGATGTAAATGTCGATTGGCGGAGTTTAGGACGCTAACGGATACACCGCTATCAAGTTTGGATAACAAGTTAAGTTACACCCGGTTCTTCCGGGTTTTTTTGTGAATGGTCAGTGCATACTAACTATTGAGTAGACTACATAATATATGAGTTTCTGTAGTGGTTCTATAGTTGACAGGAGACAAAAATGAATATATTTGGTATCGGTCTGCCGGAAATGGGTGTAATTATGGTAGTGGCGCTGTTAATCTTTGGCCCAAAGAAGCTACCAGAAATTGGTCGGAGTGTAGGTAAAACAATCCGTAGTTTCCAAGAAGCTTCTAAGGAGTTTCAAAGTGAGTTTCAAAAAGAAGCAGAACAGTTAGAAGAAGCTGTCAAGACTACTGCTGAATTGGAACCTAAGCAAATCTACCCTGCTAAATCAGAGCAGGATACTACCGCTAGTTCTTCTCAACCTAGCTAGTAGTTTGTCTCATTAGTTACCAAGAGTGAACAAGTTCGTAGTAAGGACTTTAGTCCTGGATTTTAAGCACTGAAGTGCTTACTACAAACCCTCAAAACTAGCTTAGACATTGTACTAGTTGAGTGACGCATATCAATTGACTATAGGCAAAATGACAGAAGCTGTTACGCAACCAGCTTTGGTGATTCCACAACTAATTGTTGGTTTGGGGAATCCAGAAAGCAAGTACGACCAAACACGCCATAATATCGGCTTTGCTGCTGTAGAAGCTCTCTGCCGTTCTTGGCGCATTTCCTTGGCAGAAAACCGCAAGTTTCAGGGTGAGTATGGCGAGGGTATGGCCCCAGGTGGAGGTAAGATTCGCTTGCTAAAGCCGTTAACTTATATGAATCGCTCAGGACAGTCAATTCAAGCGGTGACAAGTTGGTATAAATTGCCACCTGAGTCAGTGCTGATAATTTACGATGATATGGATTTGCCTTTGGGAAAAACTCGGCTGCGCTTATCTGGTTCGGCCGGGGGACATAACGGGATGAAAAGTGCGATCGCACATCTGAGTACCCAAAATTTTCCCCGTTTACGAATCGGTATTGGTAAACCCAAAGGTGCAGCTAATAACGATGATTCTAATACTGTCTCCCATGTGCTGGGACGATTCTCCTCTGCCGAAAATCAGCAAATGTCTCTTGTACTTCAGTTCGTGGTTGAGTGTATTGAACTAAGTCTCAAGCAGGGAGTAGAAAAGGCGATGAATGTTTGTAATAGCCGCACCATTAATAATTCTGAGTCTTAGGGGCCAGTTTGTTTGCTAAAGGCGTTTATTTTGGTTGATGGGCAGCGATTTTAGCTTGCTCTACCCAACCGAAATAAAGCCTTTAACACGCTCTACACCCTAATTGAAGTGCGGCATAGTTTGCTTAATTTTTGTAAGAATAATGGCGATGTCTAGGAAGGGCTACGCCTAAGCGCTATTGCCTGTTTTAGGTCATAACCTCAAGCAACGCCATATTACACCAAATAGGTTTATTTAAAAGTTCTTTTGCGTCTAGCTGCCACTGCCTTACGTTTGCGTTTTTCAATGGGTGTTTCAAAGTGCCGATGATATTTCACATCAGCTAATATCCCAGCTTTGGAAACCTGACGTTTAAACCGACGCAAAGCTGAGTCTATTGCTTCATTCTCTCCAAGAATCACTTGGGTCATTCTTGCTTGTTCCTCATAATCAACATTTTCCATTGTAATAGTAGCCTCAACCTTAGTAAAACCCCCCGTTCTAAAGTCATTATTAAGAGGCTATCTATCCAGATGACACGGATTATGTGTACCTGTAGAACGTCAAATTGGCACTTAACTAAAAGTTAATTTAAGCGCTCTAATACACTCTCAGCAATAGTAAAGCAGATAGAGAAATTATAATGTCAAATTTTCCTGACTGTAATATGAACTGGCGACAATTGTAGTTTTGGCTACCATCGCAATCCTAAGTTATTCGTGAGATAGAAAGTCCCCAACTTCTGTGATAAGTTGAGGAACTTTGTCTTTCAATTCATATTAATTAAATAAGATTGCTATCGCAAATATGATAAAATTTGATTATATTTCAAAACTTTAAAAGTTGATTCTGCCCTCATTCAATAATTTATATCCAGTTGCTAATGCGCCGAAAGCAACAAATAGATTCCATAAGCTAGTTGATCTGAAAATTACTCCACCACTCAAGAAAACTAGTACTATCCCAATACCTAACAAAATCCATCCAAGCTGACTAGCTTCTCTGCGATAAAACACCAATGTAAACACACCTGCCATAATCGCTAATACGGAAGCTGTCGCTGGTAATCTGCTGGAAAAAGGTATGTAGTAACCGCTAACAAATATAATATTTTGACCAAAAAAGTATAACCCTGTGAAAAATAGGATTAAACCTATAAGTTTTATTAACAATCTGCCCATAATATTTTTATATTTTTAATGTCTGAAGCCAATTTTAACCCGATTTGTAGGAGAGTTTTTAAATTACTACTAAATTTTACGTAAAATTGATTAACTTTAAGTGAATATACTGTATCTCAGTCCAGACTGGCTAAAGATGTCAGTACAAGTAATGTTGATTACATGAAGTAGTCCTTGCCAGGGTGCGATCGAGGTGCTTTAATAGCGATGTCTGACGACAAGAAGTAAAGCTTCTACGCATTCCGCAAAATAGTTTTACTTAGAAAATTATGTACAAGACGCGCAGCGACTCGACATCGCTGCTGGTGTTCATAAAATTACAGACTCAAAACATTAAACTCTAAAGATATGACAAGCTAGTAGCATATCTTTGACACTAAATTCTCCCAAAAGCCGAATAGGAGCATACATGGAGCCAATTATTGCTATAGTTTTAGCCCTTATAGGTTATGCATTAGGTTCTGCAAAACTGATTAATCAAGGAAATGAGGCCCTAGTCGAACGTTTGGGGCGGTATCATCGGAAACTTAAACCGGGGCTGAACTTTATTGTTCCCTTGGTAGATCAGATTGTGATGGAAGATACTACACGAGAGCAGTATACAGACATCAAACCTCAGAATGTGATCACCCAAGATAATATTTACGTAGAAGTGGATGCTATTGTATACTGGCGCATTCGAGATATTGAGAGAAGCTTTTACGCGATAGAGGATCTGCAAGGGGCATTAACACAGATAACTACAACTACGCTCCGAGAAATCATTGCCCAAAATACCCTAGAGCAGACCAACGTCTCTAGAGCAGAGATGGACTCAGCTATATTAGATCAGTTGAATAATGTAACGGCAGATTGGGGAGTTGAGATTCTCCGGTTAGATATTCAGAGAATTACCCTACCTGAAAGTGTGCGAAAGTCTAGAGAAGAGGAGCAAGCCGCCGTCATCAAAAAACGGGCGCTAATTACCGAAGCAGAAGGGGAAAAGGAAGCTGCTATTAAGAAAGCAGAAGGAACTATGGCTTCAGTGCAAATCATTTCTCAAGCTCTCCGTTCCAATCCAGATAGTAGAGACATTTTGCGGTATCTCGTGGCTCAAGATTACGTAGATGCTAGCCAAAAACTTGGTGAGAGCAATAACGCCAAAATTGTCTTTGTCGACCCAGCTAACTCAAGTGAAATGTTTCAGGAGTTGATAGCTGAGTCAGTAACACAAGAAGGTAACGGCAAAAAAACCGAAGAACGGTAATACCTAGCAATCATGCTGTATAGGTTGTCTCAATAGGGCATCGGCTACTAGTGAAACATCGTGCATTTCTTGAACATCGTGAACTCGGAGGATATCAGCGCCATTAAAAATAGCAGCACAACAAGCTGCTGCCGTTCCCCAAACTCGTGCTTTGGGATCTGGTTGATTTAAAATGCGACCAATGAAACTTTTACGGGATGCTCCTACCAAGATAGGACAGTTGAGTTTTGTTAGCGATCGCAAGCCGCGAAAAATTTCTAAATTTTGCTCATAGTTCTTAGCAAAACCAATACCAGGATCAATAATAATTTTATCCAGATCGATGCCCGCAGTAGTTGCTGCCTCAATTTGCCGAGCCAAAAAACTAGAAATTTCACCGAGCAAATCTTGATAATCAGTCTGTTGTTGCATCGTCTGTGGTGTCCCACGGATGTGCATTAAAATAATCGGCACACTTAACTCTGCAACTGTTGGCAACATTTCTGAGTCAAAAGTGCCGCCAGAAATATCATTAATAATATCCGCTCCAGCTTGTACAGATGCCTTGGCTACAGCCGCACGGGTTGTATCTACAGAAATCGGGACTGAAATTTCTGGTCTTAGCACCTGTAACACCGCTAACACCCGGTCAAGTTCCTCTGCCAGAGTTATTTGCTTTGCCCCTGGCCGAGTTGATTGACCGCCCACATCGATAATGTCAGCACCAGCCGCTACGAGTGCTTGCGCCTGCACTAAAGCCGCAGAGGTAGTGTTAAACTCACCCCCATCACTAAAGCTATCAGGCGTTACATTCAAAATGCCCATCAAATAAGTTCGCTGTCCCCAATTGAAACAGCGTTCTCGAATTATTAAGTTGCTTGGCATAAATCTACATTAGGCATTCCCATGCAGAGCATGGGAACGAAAAGAAGGCACATTACACTAAGTGAAAATTCACAATCCGAGCGAAACTCTCAGGTTCTAAACTTGCTCCTCCCACTAAAACGCCATCGATTTCTGGTTGAGCCATGATTTCATCAATATTGTTTGGCTTCACTGAGCCACCATATTGAATTGATACATTTGGATTACTCAACTGGCTCCGAATTAAGCCAATTATTCGATTAGCTTCCACTGCTTCACAAGTTTCACCAGTGCCAATTGCCCAAATTGGCTCGTAGGCAATCACCAAATTATTCTGATCGATATCTACCAAACCTTTGTCGAGTTGGAGAGCAATCAGTGCTTCAGTTTCTCCTGCATCTCGTTGTTGTTTAGTTTCACCAACACAGAGAATTGGAGTCAAACCAAACCTTTGAGCAGTTCGGAGGCGCAGATTAACAGTTGCGTCCGTTTCACCAAAGTATTGCCGTCGTTCGCTATGACCGACAATCACAAAGCGTACACCACTTTCTGTCAGCATTGGGCCAGAAATCTCACCTGTATAGGCTCCAAATTCTTCCCAATGGATATTTTGTGCCCCCAGTTGGATGAGGCTACCGTGCAAAGTTTTGGACAAAACACTCAAATTAGTGAACGGAGGGCACAATATAACTTCTCGCCCTTGGGGGGTTTCCTCTAAGTGGGGCAGAAATCCTTGTAAAAACTCCTGGGTTTCTGCCTGGGTTTTGAACATTTTCCAGTTGCCGGCAATAACGATTTTCCGCACAGGTAATTTAGTCAAGATTCTAACGTGCTATTTAGATGCATTTTTCAGTTTATGACTTTTTGTTATCCATTAGTCATTGGTCATTGGTCATTGGTCATTAGTCATTAGTCATTAGTCATTAGTCATTAGTTATTCTTTTATGCACCACTGCCCCCCTACTCCCCAAACCCTTGTTAAAAATAACTAGGATAAGAGACAGGGGTAATTTAAAAATCCCAAAATTTCAAACCTCATATTGATATGACCTCGATATTACCTGTGCCTGAACCTGATCAAAGCGATTCTGCTAACACTGACGCAAATTCTCTCAGTTGGGAGGAAGAACTGGATAGTGCTATTTTCAGTTTTGAAGACATTCAGACAGAACTGAACTATAAACAAGCACAAACCGCGCTGCGAAACTTAGTAGCCAATCTCGACCTCACCCCCCAAGAAAAAACTGGATTGGAAACAGAAATTGCTGATTTGGAAACCATGCTGGGGAAGTTAGACCGCATGGTGGTGCAGATTGCAGCTTTTGGAATGGTAGGACGTGGTAAGTCTTCGCTACTCAATTCTTTAGTTGGACAAACAGTATTTCAAACTGGGCCGCTGCACGGTGTCACCCAAACTGCACAAACAGTTAATTGGACTATTAGTGAGGAAGCGATTGGAGAAACTGAACGGGCTTTACGGGTTACTCTCCCTGGTGTAGGTCAATCGCAGGTGGAATTAATTGATACTCCTGGGTTAGATGAAGTAGATGGTACAACCCGTGCCGCCTTAGCTGAACAGATTGCGAAACAAGCGGATTTGATTCTGTTTGTAATCTCTGGCGACATGACAAAGCTAGAATACGCCGCCCTTTCTCAGTTGCGGGAAGCTGGTAAACCGATAATTTTGGTGTTTAACAAAGTAGACCAGTATCCAGAAGCAGACCGGATGGCGATTTATCACAAAATCCGGGATGAAAGGGTGCGGGAATTACTCACGCCTTTAGAAATTGTTATGGCTGCGGCATCGCCATTGGTGAAGACGGCGATTCGTCGTGCTGATGGTACTAGGGGTATACAGTTGCGTACAGGAAATGCCCAAGTTGAAGAATTGAAGCTGAAAATCTTGGAGATTCTGCACCGTGAGGGTAAAGCCTTGGTTGCTCTTAATACCATGCTTTATGCCGACGTTGTAAATGAGCAGTTAATCGAGCGAAAACTGATGATTCGGGAACAGAATGCCAATCAGTTGATTTGGAAGGCTGTGATGACTAAAGCATTAGCGATCGCACTTAATCCCGTAACTGTGGTAGATATTCTGAGTAGTGTGGTCATTGATATTGCCCTGATTTTGGGTTTATCTAAGCTTTATGGCTTCTCTATGACTGAATCTGGTGCTGTACAACTGCTACAAAAAATCGCCCTGAGTATGGGCGGAATTGGTGCTAGTGAATTGTTGGCAAACTTGGGTTTGAGTGGATTGAAAACTTTACTTGGTATCTCTGCAACAGCTACAGCAGGTATTGCCCTTGGCCCTTATATATCAGTGGCACTTACGCAAGGGGGAGTAGCTGGTGTTTCTTCTTACGGTATTGGGCAAGTTACCAAAGTTTATTTAGCCAACGGCGCGACTTGGGGGCCTGATGGGCCAAAAGCAGTAATTAATCGGATTCTGGCAAATCTGGATGAAACCTCAATTCTCAACCGGATTAAAGATGAATTACTTCATAAGGTAAAACTCAGAAAGTGATGTATAGATTTATTTCAACTGCTGGTATTTTCCTCAAGCCAAGCGACTAAATCAGACACATTTGAAAATGATGATCCTGTGACTTTAATACTAGACAAAGAAGCAATTTAAGTATATACACCAAAAAAGAATAACAGAAGCCTATAGACAGTGGAGTTCTAATTGATGAGAGAATATTAAATTAACCATCACAAAAGTTTAAATTCATTCATCATGGCGAAAATCCAGTTTTCTAAAGGTCTTGACGAAGTAGTAATTCCAGAAGTGCGGCTGACGCGATCGCGCACTGGTGACAGTGGTACAGCCACGTTTATTTTTACGAATCCGAAAATTTTAGATCAAGGTAGCACCGAAGATATTACCGGGATGTACTTGAGTGACGAAGAAGGCGAAATAATTACCCGTGAAGTGAAGGCTAAATTTATCAACGGGAAACCGGAAGCATTAGAAGCACTTTACGTGATGAAATCTGCCCAAGAATGGGAACGCTTTATGCGCTTCATGGAACGGTATGCTGAAGAAAACGATCTTGGACTCAGCAAAGCTGAAAAATAAATAGTGTGTAGGGTGAATGGCGAATGGCTTATGTTGTTTTTTCATGTCCAATGCGCCATTCTCCGTGCCCAATTGCCCATTATTAAAAGTTAAAACCCTTAATCCATGACACAACAACCACATCCAGATTCGTTTGCGATTACGGTAACTTGCGCTGTGGTTACTGTCAGCGATACACGCACACCCGAAACAGACAAAAGTGGTCAGCTAATTCAGCATTTACTCTTTGGTGCTAACTATGCTGTTGGAGCCTACACGATTATCAAAGATGAACCAACACAGATTCAAGAGCAGATAGAAAATTTGGGTAAAAGCTCAAATTTGGATGCTGTAATTTTTAATGGTGGCACAGGTATTGCGCCAAGAGATACTACTTATGATGCCATTGAGAAGTTATTGGAGAAAACTTTGCCGGGATTTGGTGAGTTATTCCGTTTTTTAAGTTATCAAGAAATTGGTTCGCGAGCGATCGCTTCTCGCGCTGTTGCTGGTGTGTATCAAGATAAATTAATCTTCTCGCTTCCTGGTTCTAGTAATGCTGTGCGGCTGGCGATGGAAAAACTGATTGTGCCTGAACTCACTCACTTGGTAAGTCAGCTTTGTAAGGGAGTGAAATGAGCAGCCTTTGAGGGAGGTGCCATAAAACTAAGCTATGAGGCACTGAAATCATCCTTTCTATCCTTACATCTTGAGACTACCCAGAATTATAGTGAAACGGATGAAATATTCATATCAAATAAGCAATGCAGTCTATTTACTGGAATTGCATAATTGCTCACAGCATCACTGCATTTTCATACTTTGGCATCCCCGCATTAATAGGGATTTTCTTCGCCAAAACTAGAGCAACTATCCCTTCTAAGTTTTGGCTAGCCTTTTTATTATCAGGTGGATTCGTACTACTTTGCGGATTTCATCACTTTTTGGCGATTTTTGAGACACATTCGGCAATATCGCTGTTGCACTTAGTTGTGCTTGATGTAATGGCGTTTGTTTCTTTGTCTGCCTTACTCTATCTAATGCCAACCGCTTATCAAATTGTAGAGGCGATCGCCAAATATCAAGAAGATACCCGCGAACTTCAACGTAGCCAGCAGATGCAACGGCTATTTCTAGATCAGGGCCCGTTTCTAGCCTATATCAAAGATGAGCAATCTAGAGCGCTTTACTATAACCAGGAGTTACAGTCTAGATTTTCGGTAGATTCACAAGAATGGTTGGGGAAAACGGATAGTGAATTCTTACCAGATCCAGAAGAGGGGCGGCGGGTAATGGAAAACGATCGAGTCGTTTTAAAGACTCTACGCCCCTTAAAGCTGATTGAAGAGGTAAAGGTACCTGGCAAGAATCAGCCATGTTACTGGCTATCATTTAAGTTTCCGTTTAGCGATGGCGCAACAGGCGATCGCCGCATCGGTGGGATCAGTATCGAGATTACAGAATCTATAGAAGCACAGCGATCGCTCACCGATCTAAATCGGCAATTAGAAGAAAAAACACTGAGATTAGAAGCCAAAAAACGGGAAATTATATATCTCTCAGATATGGCAGATATGCTTTATTGCTGCGAGTCTAAAGATGAGATGTATCAAGCAGTCGCTTTAACCTGTTCCAAGCTGTTTCCTGATATGAGTGGTTGTATCTGTATAATTTCTAATTCTAAAAATTATGTTCAGATGACTAGTATTTGGGGAGATGAAAGAATCAGAACCAGTAAAGAAATATTTTCACAATCTGATTGTTGGGCATTACGGAGAGGTAAAGTCAACCTTTTATCTTCTGGTAAATCAGGACTGGTATGCAACCATTTAATCCAGCCTGTTAGCGGTACACATCTGTGTGTTCCATTGTTTGGGCAAGGCGAAGTAGTCGGGATTTTACACATTTATGCCCTTAAAGAAATCAGTCCAGAAGAGCAACAAATTAGTGAGATTATTGCCAGAACTTTAGGCTTTGCACTAAATAATCTATCGATCAAACAACGTCTTACCCATGATAATTTGCGGGATGGGATGACCCAACTATTTAATCAAAGCTATATGGAAACTATACTGGAACAAAGGCTAGCGGAGGCTGAAAGGTCGGGACAACCTCTTAGTGTTATTTTTCTAGATATCGATAACTTCAAATCTTATAACTCGCGCTATGGGCATGTGACTGCCAATATTGTTATTCAGGAATTAGCAAAACTACTATTAAAATCTATTCGCTCTTTTGATATTCCTTGTAGATGGGGTGGTGAAGAATTTGTGATTGTCATGCCTAATATGACGCTGGAAAATCTCAGGAAGCGAGTAGAACAACTAAGGCTAGATGTTGAACAAATGCAATTGAAGGATGGCGATCAGATCCTTCAAGGGATCACCGCCTCTTTTGGAATAGCTGTATCAGAAGCAGGGATTACAGTTAAGGATTTTTTGAATCGGGCAAATCAAGCGATGCTTGAGGCAAAGCGCACAGGGAAGAATCGGGTTATGGAGTATGTAAATAGGTACGATTAAAATAATTCGTAATTCGTAATTCGTAATTCGTAATTCGTAATTCTGTAAGCGGTGGAATATGAGTGGAAAGAAGCTTAGTGCAATTTCGCGTTTCTACGAGGGTTTTAGATAAAGCATTTTCCCGTATTAAAAAACAACTCCCTGAAGATGTGGGAGTTGTTTTTTATCTTTTACTATTTTCTCAAAACATGATTCAGAATGGAGCGATGCCTGCGGCGAGATGCGCCTACGCCAAGCAGATGGCAGCCAAAATAGCCGCGATAACATAAAATACTCCAACCACTTGCAATTCTGACCAGCCAGTGAGTTCTAAATGATGGTGTAAGGGTGCCATTTTAAAGAGGCGCTTGCCTTTGCCATCAGGGCCTTTGGTGGCTTTGTAATAACTTACCTGTGCCATCACCGAAAGGGTTTCTACAAAGAAAATACCACTGAGAATGAACAGTGCTACTAAGGTGTTTGTCAATAGCGCTACAGCAGCTAATGCTCCTCCCAGTGCGAGGGAACCGGTATCTCCCATGAAAACGCGGGCTGGGTTACGATTATGGGCTAAGAAACCTAAGCAACCACCACTTAAAGCCGCACAAAAAACCATCAACCCTGGTGCTGTAGGTGCAATTAAGGCACCTAATGCCAAAAGTGCGATCGCTACTGTTCCGGCTGCCAAGCCATCAATGCCATCTGTTAAATTAGTCGCGTTACTTTCTGCAACTAGCACAAAACCTGCTATTGGCCAAAATAGAAATCCTAATGGTAGTGTGAAGCTGACCCAAGGTAAAGCAATATTTGTAATATTAGAAGGTTGATTAAACATTAGCCAGAGACAAAATACTGCCGCAAAACCAACTTGCAAAGCAAGTTTTGTTCGGGGAGATATACCTTTATTTGATTTCCGGCGCAGAATTTGCCAATCGTCGAGCCAGCCAATCAATCCGTAGCTGGTTGTCAATGCCGAAACTGCAAGGACATCTGTAGCAAAATTGGACAATATGCAGGCAATAATTACACCTACAGGGATAAAGAATATACCTCCCATTGTGGGAGTGCCTGCTTTTTTTAGATGTGCTTGGGGGCCATCTTCGCGGATTATTTGTCCAGTTTTGAGTGCTTGGAGTAAAGGTATTACCCAAAAGCCAACCACACCTGAACCCATAGCACACAACAGCAGTGGCAGGGTTAGCGACATACTTTGCCAGGGTAGCCTGTTGGCCATCGAATCCAAGAAAAATGCTGTTGTACCTAGCCCGACGGCTAATAAAGAGGCTAGTGCAATTCCAGAAATATTTAATCCTTGCTCAGGAGATAATTTAGCGTCCACAGAAGTTTCCCTTCACTCCACACTTATTAAAATTGAATATCAGTCGCTAGGGATACTACCAAGTCCCTAGCCTGAAAAGGCTAATCCTCGGCGATTCCTATATCGTCATCATCATCAAGGTCGTAGCCAATCCCATCTTCTACACCCATTAGGGAGTCTATTTCTTCTTCCCCATCTTGAAAATCCGGGTCGTGAACGTCACGTGTTATGATCCGACCTTTATTTTCCAACCAATCCAACAAAGAGGACTCTGGCTTGAGGGGGATGACATGGGCTCGCTGGTTACGGGGTTCTTCACGTAATGGAGAGTTCAACATATCAAAGAAGACAAGAAAAGGTTTACGTAAGTTGACATTTAGAGTCTATCACTTGACACGGATTTATTTAGTTATCTTTTCAACCCTTTAGTGAATAAATCCGCATTCAGATAGAAATTTTTTATTTAATAGGCATAAGGCTTAAGTCAAGCAATTCTTAGTAAGTTTTATGGCTCTACACATAGGTTATGAATATCTTGTTTATGCTGATGGAAAGTGACTGATTTTAGAGGTGACAGGCGATGATGGGAAAAGCGGCTCTCATGGATGCGATCGCTGGTACAAATCGCGGTCTACTGGCGACTGAAGCACAGAAACAAGCTATCTTAGCTGCGATCGCCAATTTAGAAGACTTTAATCCTACACCCCGCCCGGTGGAAGCTGGTAATTTGCTAGATGGTAATTGGCGATTACTATACACCACTAGCAAGGCTCTTTTAAATTTAGATCGTCTACCTTTTTGTAAACTGGGTCAAATCTATCAGTGTATCCGGGTAGAGACTACCAGTGTTTACAACATAGCTGAGATTTATGGCTTACCTTATTTAGAAGGATTAGTCAGCATTGCTGCTAAATTTGAGCCAGTTTCTGGTCGGCGTGTCCAAGTGAAATTTGAGCGGTCTATTATCGGCTTACAACGTTTAATAGAATACAATTCTCCGGGAACTTTTATCCAACAAATTGAAGAAGGTAGAAAATTTCCGGCGATTGATGTTGCCATAAACAGTGATAAACAGCAAGGCTGGTTAGATATCACTTATATAGATAACGATCTGCGGATTGGCAGAGGCAACGAGGGGAGCGTGTTCATATTGAGTAAAACATAAAGTTTGTACAAAAATACTAATTGCGAATGAAGTTAAGCTATAATGTCAACCTTGTCAAGTAGGGTATGATACCTTTTTAAATTTTGGGTGGGTAGTGGGGTAGGAAGC
>NZ_JAAGOG010000378.1:0-3259 GCF_010747425.1 Nostoc sp. UIC 10630 | reverse complement strand
TTATTCAACACTGCTGTAAAAATATGAGTTACCCTAATTTTTATAATGCTTGGCATCAGGTAAATAATGAATGTGAAAAAATTAATAGTGAAAACCAAAATTTTAAATATTTTATTTTACACCAAGATTTGCAAGCTGCAATTAACAAGGAATCTCAACTTAGCCAAAATATCCACTTAATCTGTATCGACACTAGCAAATTTATAGATCCAGATAATCCAGCCAGCAGAATTTACACAGATATCGTTAAAGCTGGCTGCTGCAAATGTCCAGACGGTACACCAAAAACAATGGTGGAATTACAAACCTACTGGGATTTGCTAGAAACTGATAAGCAGTTGGTTTTATTATTCTACTCAAGCACAACCAATACTATAGGTGGAGTGACATATAGCAATACATTTCTCAACAGCATCAGCAGATTTGAGGGAAAAATTTGTTTTATTAGCGACCCCATACCAAACTGCAACACCCTTCAAGTCTTTACACCCAACCAGTCAGTTGATGAAATTCTAGAATGGTTGCGGTGTAGTTGATTGTATCTCTCAGCGTGTCGGCGGTCTCTGCCGCTTCATCCACAAACTGCTGCAAGACCACTCCGCCCTAAAGTTTAGGCGGGATTGAGCGAGATTTGGCTCCTGTTGACGTACAACATAGTGGTGATTATATTTACAATGATAACCGCTTAAAACTGCTAAAATCGAACTATGTCAGACTCAGAAGACCCAAAGCAAGCCACCAATAACCACTTATCTAACTCTCAGTTTGGTGGTGGTTTAATTAATGCTGAGTCTGTCAATGCTGAACGAATCGGTGGAGATGTCTACAATATCTACTTTGGAAAGCAACAGGCAGCATCAGATAGTCCAGCCCCATCACCAAATCAAAAACAGCGATCGCATTCCGAAAGAGATGCACTAGAAAAAACTTACACAATCCAAAGCCAGAAAGTAGCTAGTATAAGAAACGCATGGGTGATTGAAACAGACCCATCCCGCAAGTTTCAATATGAACAACAGCTTCAGGAAGAAGAACGCATACTCAAGGAGTTTGGTAAAAAGCTAGATGTAATTGAACAACAGTTACGATCTATAAGAAATCATGCACAAGGACATGAGCATAATCAAAAACTGACTAAGGAAGCAGATTCTTATTTTGAGCCGCCAGAACCGGATAACGAAAATACTTCTACTGATATTACTGCAAATATGATCGAGAAACTGAAAAAATTGAAACCTGAAGCAGTTGTCAATTCTTGTAGTACTCATCAAGAGGCACTTTCATTAGTTAATGATTTGTGGTTTGAAGGAACGAAAATAGCTAAGAAAGGACGACTTTCAGAAGCTGTCTTTTTACTCGAATTTGGTATTGCTATTGCTAAGATTCTTGACAATATCATTTTATGGCTAGCAATCGACAAAGATTTAGAATTTATAAAAGCTAAACTACATTAGCAAAGCTGTGGAGATGAATTAAAAGTGTTAGCTCAACATAGCATTCAATTCATTGTTAACCTAACTTACAAGTGGCATAGTGGATACCAATACTGTTGACGCACAAAAAATAACTAGTAACATTTACAGCAATGACCCTCAAACCGCTTAACCCGACTCATGCCCGACTCCCAAGACCCAAAGCAAGTTAACAATAATGACTTACCCAATGCTCAGTTTGCCGGGGGTTTGGTTAATGCTCACACGGTAAACGGGCGCATAGGTGGTGATATCTATAATATCTACAATGAGCAGCCTAACCAGAGATTAGAAATTGACTGGCATCAAGTTAGCTCCTCACTGTTAGATAAGCATCAGCGGCTGACAACAAATCCGCTAACATTGGGAGAGGGGATTACCTACCGAACTGAGCAAGTGTATGTACCATTAGGGCTTGTAGAGCGTAAAAAGCAACCTCGGCGAAAAGAGGATGTTTCACCAGAGAAAGGTTCGGAACTTTATCACGAAACAGAAATTATACAAACGTTTGAGCATCAGCAGTTTCTAGAGCAGGTACTAAGAGATAGACAAAGCCCCAGAAGTCAAGGAAAACGCATTGCGATTATTGGAGAACCGGGGGCAGGCAAAACAACCTTATTGCAGCAGATGGCTCAATGGATATCGAAGCAGATAGAGCAGTCGGTTGTAATTTGGGTGTCTCTAGCTGATTTGCGATCGCGTGACCTAGAAACATATTTGTTAGAGGTATGGTTGCAAGCAGTAGCCCGAACAGCAAGACAAGCCGAAGCTTCTCACCAAGTTAAAGATGATTTCGTGGCGCAATTTAACCGGGGGTTAGTATGGCTGGTGTTGGATGGGGTTGATGAAATGCTAGTCACCGATGGCAACCCATTGGTAGAAATTGGGCAGCAAATTCACCAAGGCGGTTTGCTACAACAAGCGCGGATTGTACTTTCTTGTCGTTTAAATCTTTGGGACAATGGCATTAACACTCTGGAGTCCTTCGACAACTACCGAACCTTGGAGTTTTCCTATCCTCAGCAAGTAGAAGAATTTATTTGTAAATGGTTTGATTCTCAATCACCAGCACAAATACAGACAGGACAGCAGTTGTGTGTGGCATTAAGGGAACCAGAGAAGGAAAGGATTCGAGATTTGGTAAAAAATCCATTACGGTTAACATTGTTGTGTTTCAACTGGTATTTAGGAGAGGAGAAATTACCCCAAACAAAAGCAGGGCTGTACGAGCAGTTTGTCTCGGATTTTTATAAGTGGAAGAAAGTGCAGTTTGCGACGACAAGGGAGCAGCGCAGACGTTTAAATACGGCTTTAGGTGAATTGGCGCGAGATGCTATTGATAAGGAAACAACGCGGTTTCGCTTCCGGCAGGAATTTGTATATAAGTATTTGGGTGAGCCGGATGATGCAGATTCCTTATTTGCGATGGCGTTACGGTTGGGATGGTTAAACAAAGTAGGAGTAGAGGCAGAGAATCCGAGAGAAGCAGCGTATGCGTTTTTTCATCCGACCTTTCAGGAATATTTTGCAGCTTTATCAATTAATAATTGGAATTATTTTTTGAATCATGTACTTAAAAATCCAGAGCAAGGAACTTACCGTATTTTTGAGATGCAGTGGAAAGAAGTAATTTTGATATGGTTGGGTAGAGAAAGTATAAAATGTAAGTATAAGGAAGAATTTATTAATTCTTTGGTAGAGTTTCATGATGGATGTCTAGGGATATATAGTTGCCAATCATTTTTTCTAGCTGCTGCTGGAATTGGAGAAGTAAAAAGTTTTATTAA
>NZ_JAAGOG010000377.1:0-3260 GCF_010747425.1 Nostoc sp. UIC 10630 | reverse complement strand
AGGGGGCAAGGGTAACTTTCCCCTCTGCTCCCTGCTCTCTTCCCCTCTGCCTCTTGTACCCAATGCACCATTAATCGTGATAAAACCGACTGTCTCCGTAAGTAGAAACAGACGGTTCAAAAGTGATGATATTAAGCCGAATTTAGGCTTCGCGATCCAAAAAGCCTTGAATTTGTCTTAAAGCCGCAGCGCCAATATTAAACACTGCCCAACTAGCAGCAATGACAACTGGTGCTAAAACGATCGCTATACGGTAATCGATATCCATATCTAGAACCCCTCTCTTAAGTAGAAATTAAAGTTTTGTCAACTGCTCTCATTTTTATTTTTAGCTGAAGTGGGTAACTTTTCCCAACATATATGTAAAGAATGTTTAAATTATTGAAAATTGAGTATGGGGCATTGGGTACAAGAGGCATAGGGGAAGAGAGCAGGGATCAGAGGGGAAAGAGGTAATTTTTATTCTCCCCCTTGCACTGCCCTCTTCCCTCTAAGGCTTGCTAAAGCCAATGTCTGTACCTTTACCAGCATGAACTAAAGCTAACTTTTGGTAACGTTTAGCGTGTTCAATTAGTTCTGCGGCTTCAGCCTCCGTTAATTGTCGTAACACTTTGCCTGGAACACCTACAACTAGTGACAAAGGCGGTATATTTTTAGTTACGACTGCGCCAGCACCAATAATGCTACCAGCACCCACTCGTACCCCGTCTAAAATAACCGCGCCAATGCCAATCAAACTTCCACGCTCAATGTAAGCAGAATGTACCACAGCGCGATGCCCTACGGTAACATGATCTTCTAAAATTGTCGGAAAACCAGGATCGCCATGTAGAATTGCACCATCTTGAATATTTGTGCATTCGCCAATTTCAATGCGTTCTACATCTGCTCTAACTACTGCTCCATACCAAATGCTCACCCCTGCTGCTATATTTACCGAACCCATAACAACAGCATTGGCTGCAATGAAGGCAGCTTGAGAAAAATCAGGAGATGTCCAGTAAGAAGCGGTAGACACGATAGAATATGAATAATGGTACCAAGGAACACTGGAGAAACTCCAACCTTTGAGGCTGGTTGCACGACCAGGATATCACAGCGTCAAGCCTCTACGCTGAGGAAAACACTAGTGAACAATGTTACTGCCGCAACTCTGTGTCTGTGCAGCAGTCAACAAGTAACCCAAAGTGGTAGAGCCGAAGTGTATAATCCAATCCACTAGTGCTGGTGAAGACAAAATTATGTTTGTACGCACTTCATGATGAATCCAGGCTTTCAGTACCCGATGTTTGGGCCGGAAATACAGTGTCCTCATTGTCGCCAGACTATTCCGGCGCTGACATTAACAGATACCTATTTGTGTCCGCGTCATGGCGCTTTTGAAGCTAATCCTCAAAATGGAGAGTTAATCCATTTGCAATCAGGCCGTCATTGGCGGAGGTGGAATAATGAATGGTATAGGCAGCATACTCATCCCGATGGTATTCGGTTTGAAATTCACGAAGCATTAGATAAGCTCTATACCCAAGGTTATCGAGCCACAAAAGTGATTATTGCTCACCGCTATCAGGAATTGATGAGTGGCTATTTAGAACGCAGTACACCTTGGCGTTCTGGACAACCAGAAGTTACCGCTGCTCGGCTATACGGCTTACCCGTAGAGTTTAGCCCCGATACCTCAGAAGATCCCTGTTGGGAAGTGATTAATTTTGACTTGGAAAAAGAGCCTGGTGTCCCTGTACGCTACCCTTATTTCAGGTTGTTTGAATAATGGTCATTAGTCATTAGTCATTTGTCATTAGTGAATAACAAAAGACAAATGACTAAGGACTAAGGACTAAGGATTAATATGCACCACGCTTCTATTCGGACTGCGAATATTCATCGAGCGATCGCTTTCTACGAACATTTAGGATTTACAATTTCGGAACGCTTTACTACAGGCTACACGCTAGCTTGCTGGATGGAAGGGTTGGGTGGCAGAATTGAACTGATCCAAATTCCCGAACCCAAGCCAGCCCCGGATGCCTTTGCTGACGAGCATTATGTCGGGTACTATCATCTCTCGTTCGATTTAACTGAGATTACACCAGATTTACCTAGCTGGTTGACAAATTTACAGAAACGTGTATTGCTTGCTGCTGAGAGTCAAACCAAAGAATTACAACCGTTAAAGGTACTTTTAGAACCGACACAACAGCAAATAGGCGATCGCATTTACGAAGTAGCTTTCATCGCCGACACTGATGGCTTACCTCTGGAATTCATTCGGGTTTTAGCAAAACTGCCATAATTTAGCTTTTTTATTACCTTTATTGCTAATATATTGTTTTTCTGTATTGTTGCCGAGGTAACAGATTTTTTGGCCATATTAAAATCTGGTCATTCACCAAAATAATTATGTAAATTAATTTACAGATATACTTTCTAAGTACATGTATGGATTGTCTAGATTTTATAAATATTCCTTGCCGTTATTAATTTTAAGCTTATGGCTAGTAGCGGTTTTTTTGTTGAGCGATCGACCTGCTAATAGTCAACATACAGCCATATCTAACAAAGAAAAATCCCAGTCAACCTTGCTAGCAAAAAGAATAATGCCCTCAACACTGACAGAAAACGTCCATAAGACAGTGCTGGAAAATGGTCTAACTGTCCTAACAAAG
Source organism: Nostoc sp. UIC 10630 (assembly GCF_010747425.1). NCBI lineage: Bacteria > Bacillati > Cyanobacteriota > Cyanophyceae > Nostocales > Nostocaceae > Nostoc > Nostoc sp. UIC 10630. The sequence goes on along the minus strand of NZ_JAAGOG010000377.1, from coordinate 594 downwards.
GAAGTGCATACTGCGCCAGTGGTGACGGTGCAGGTGTGGTACAAGGTTGGCTCACGCAACGAAGAACCAGGTGTGAATGGCATTGCTCACCAATTGGAACACCTTATGTTTAAAGGCACGAAAAATCGTCCGATTCAATTTGGCCGTTTGTTTAGTGCTTTAGGTAGTGATTCCAATGCTTTTACCAGCTATGACCAAACTGCATATTACGGTACTGTGGAGCGTAACAAGCTAAAAGCGCTCTTAGTGCTGGAAGCAGACAGAATGCAAAATTCCCAGATTGAGCCAGAACAACTAGCGAGTGAAAAGCGAGTAGTAATTTCTGAGTTGCAAGGTTACGAAAATAGTCCAGAATATCGCCTCAACCGTGCCGTCATGCAGGCAGTATTTCCTAATCATGCTTATGGGTTGCCTGTAGGTGGTACTAAAGCTGATGTCGAGAAATTTGAAGTTGAGCAAGTACAGAAATATTACCGTAATTTTTACAGCCCTGATAATGCTGTCTTAGTGATTGTTGGAGATTTTCAAACCGCGAATACTCTCGAAACAATTAAAGAAGTATTTGGCAAACTACCAAGGAGGGAGGGGGCAGGG
>NZ_JAAGOG010000070.1:0-35835 GCF_010747425.1 Nostoc sp. UIC 10630 | reverse complement strand
GGGGAGGCACTGGAAGAAAAACTATTAATTATTGTCTAATGTCTAATGCCCAATGCCCAATTTCCAATCTTCTATTAATTTCTTTTGCTAAATGTTAAATTTTATTGCTTCGGTTAAAAAAAGTGAAACTCAATCTTCTAATCTGAAATATGTGAATAAAATTTTTTAGTCATTTACAGTAACTATTAAGCTGGAAGTTGCACTACTTTTTTTATTGATTAGCTATGGGTTGAATCCAGTGTGCTAATCGTTTTTCATACCCAATACTTAAAATCACCCTTAGTTAAGTTTCGTGAAATTTTATCAGAATCTGAGGTTCTGATACAACTACTCCCTTAATATGTGATTTAAAGTTGTTAACTTTAATTAAGAACATGGAGGCTTTAGAATGGCAATTCCTCTGTTAGAATATGAACCTTCAAGTCAAAACCAGCGTGTCGCTGGATATGAAGTACCGGGTGATGAACAGCCCAGGATTTTTACTACAGACAATATCCTGTCTCCATCAGATTTAGGCGATCTGATCGAAGCAGCATATCGTCAACTTTTCTTTTATGCTTTTGCTGCCGATCGCGAAACATATTTAGAGTCTCAACTCCGTAATGGACAAATTACAGTACGGGACTTTGTTCGTGGATTGGTGCTTTCCAATACCTTTAAGAAAAGCTTTTACGACCTCAACAATAATTATCGCTTTGTTGAGCAAGTAATTCAGCGCGTTCTAGGACGTGACCCATACAACGAGCGGGAAAAAATCGCTTGGTCAATTGTGGTCGCTACCAAGGGTATTGTAGGCTTTGTTGATGAAGTTCTCAACACTGAAGAGTACCTGAGCAATTTTGGATATTCCACAGTGCCCTATCAGCGCCGTCGGATACTGCCATCTCAATCTACAGGTGAGTTGCCATTTAACATCAAATCTCCGCGATACGAAGATTACCACCGTGCCAAACTGGGTTTCCCCCAAATCATTTGGCAGGTCGAAGTACGCAGATTCCTTCCACAAGAGCAAAAGCCAAAAGCTGGCGATCCAGCTCTATTCTTGAATATGGCACAAAGTGTCAATGCAACTGGCAATACGCCACAAAGAATCTCGTCATTCAACATCGATATCGAAAAGTCTGTACCTTATCGCCAGTTAGCTGGAATTAAGTAACAATTTTTGGTCGGCGGCTGTCTAGTACATCGCTTTGATCATTTTATAGCGTGCATGAGTCTTGGGTTATGTAGGAGTTTCATTTAGGTATAACTAGTGAAACAGACTCTATCCCATGTCTGATGCACGCTAGTTGTTAATGGGAATGGGGCATTGGGCATTGGGCATTGGGGTATGGTTTTTTGTTAATGCCCAATGTCTTTAAAAATAGCGTTATTTTTAGACGTGGGATGAGCTAAAGTGTAGTCCGTCTTTTTAGCATCTCCAAAAGTTTTGTAAATTGGGTGGGAGGGGTAGCTGTCACCTCAATCATCTCGCCGGATAGGGGATGCTGTAATCTTAGCCGCCAAGCGTGTAGTGCTTGACCGGACAAATTTACGCCCACTGAGTGACCAGAACTATAAACTGGATCGCCGACAATGGGATGACCCATTTTGGCGCTATGGACACGAATTTGATGGGTGCGTCCAGTCTCTAGTTGGAAGCGGATTAAAGTGAAATTACCAAGGCGTTCTAATACTTGCCAAAGAGTGACAGCAGATCGTCCGCCTTCTTCAATAGGCATAATAGCCATTTTTTTACGGTCTTGTGGATGGCGACCAATGGGTAAGTCAATTGTGCCACTCTCAACTTTTGGCGCACCATAAACCACGCCCAAGTATTCTCTGCGTGCAGTTTTAGCTTTGAGTTGAGCTTGTAGGTGATGATGGGCAACTTCTGTTTTTGCGATCGCGATCGCACCCGTTGTATCCTTATCCAATCGATGGACGATTCCGGGACGTTGGACTCCGCCAATCCCTGGTAAATTGGGACAGTGAGCCAATAAAGCATTTACCAGTGTGCCATCTGGATGACCGGGTGCGGGATGGACAACTAAGCCTGCGGGTTTGTTGAGAATAAGTAATTGGTCATCTTCGTAGAGGATATCTAAAGGGATATCTTCTGCTAGCAGTTCTAGGGGTTGTGCTTCTGGTATTTCTAGAGTGATGCGATCGCCTAGTTTGACATTGATCTTCTTAGAAGTGCAAACTTTATCATTAAGTTGAACATTTCCCTGTTCGATTAACTGCTGGATGCGCGAACGGGATAAATCTGGTAATTCTTGGGAAAGGAAACGGTCAATGCGATCGCCTTTAGTGTCGGTGCAGTGTATCGTATTACTGGAGGGAAGTAAGCTAGGTGCTGCATCCTCTATATGAGAAGACAAGCGATCGCCCTTGGCGTTGGCGCAGCCATCGCTATTTTCTTGGATTTGTAAATTAAATTCGGTCACAATTGCTCTGGATTATTAATTCCCCGTTCTTTAAGTAAAGCGCGGAATCTCTTTATTTGGGTGGTTAGAAACCTAGTCTACACAAGCAAAGCCGACAGAGATGGGTTTCAAAACCTTAATTTGGACTTAAATTTTGTTTGTATAGGGGTAAATTCTATTCACCCTAGCTGTTTTGTATTTGTTCTCTTAACCATTGTCGAAATGATCTAAGTGCTGAACTTGTTCCTGTGGTTCGTGCCATTTCCAAAAACCGAGGAATTATTTCATTGACAGGAAAACCAGGAAATATGGCGCTTGTGAGAGACTTTATATATTCTTCACCTTGCAATAAGTTAATTTCTAAATTTTTGCTTTCATATCGCCAAATTTCAGGTACTTTTAACGCCTGATATGCACTAATTTGGGTTTTAGAGGTGACATCAATTTCAATCGCCAAATCAGGAGGAGGATCAACCGTTAAGTCTATCTTGTCTTTGCCAATCATTAGCTGATAGTTTTGAATATAAAAACAATCATCAGGTTCAATACCTACACTTATATCTTTTCGCTTAAAAATGGTTGAACCTAAAGATTCCCAATTCAGATTTAGTTCATGTAGCAAGGCTTTTACTAAGTCTCCGATAATTACCTTAGCTCGCTCATGTTCTGGTAATGGAGCCATAATTTCTAGTGTTCCTTGGCTGTATGCTAATCGACTCCCACTATGCTCTCCTAACTCGTTGAGAATTGCTTCAAATACTTCCCAACTCACATCTTCCAGGATTATTCTTTGACCTGCTGGAACTCGAATTTGTTTGAGTTGAAGAGTAACCATCTGATGTTAGTTGTTAAATAATGATTTCATTTTTACTCAAATTTTAGATGAGCGAAAAGGGAATTTTACCAAATTGGATGTAGCAAACGCCCTAGCTAAAAAGCGATCGCTTAAATTCTCTCCATCTCTCCTCCATGTTCTCCGCACCTCTGCGGTTCGTTATCCTAAATCTATAACTTCTTGCGGCAACTCAAACAAACCATCTTCCCCAGCTTCAAAATCAACCACCTGATACACAGCATCAATATTTAACTCACCATAAATGTGAGGAAATAATTCGCCAATTTCACCCTCTTCATAACGAATTTCAGCTTGTACTTTCTCAAAATCAATAAAAAGTAGTACTAATTCTTTTTGATTATTAAAAAATCTCTTTGCAACTTTGAGTATTTGCGTTGATTTGGAACAATGTATAAAACCTTCACTGTCTAACGAATCAGTGCGATAGATACCAAGTAATTTCGCGTCTTCCCATTGTTGGCGTTTTGTGATGTGGAGGATAGTATTCATGTTGCCTGTATTGATGTTATTCTATCTTAATAGGTTCATCTGGATAAAATTCAAAACATACATTATTTGGTTTATGGCTATTAGGATATATAAATATCAGAATCTCTAATTTGCCTTTCTGCCAACCGTTACCATCGATTTTAAGAACCTGACAATCTTTGACAGCATTTAGTTTAATTTCACTAAAGGGTATGAACTCATCTCTGGCAGAGATACTGCTAAACAAACTACCAACTAAATCATTATTAATTTTAGTTTTATATGTGCAAATTTCCTGCCGCCATTTACTCACAATTTCTCGTATAACTAACTCTCTTAGTTTACTGACTTTAAAAGTATCTTTCTCTAAACAAATGACATCATCTCCACACTCTAAAAGAATAAACTTATTTTTCATATCAATGCCTATGCTGTCAATTCAGATTCGGTAGTAGTTGCTTTTTAGTTTATACTCAGCATTAGATTATAATGTAAAGCTTTTGGTGCAACTCTAGTAGAAATACCGAATAAAAAACTAGAACAAATATTAGGCGCTTTTTCTAAAAATTTTTATTGGAAGTATCACACCCAGGCGAAAAATCTTTTGAATATTCGAACTTTTGCATGAGGTTATCATCTTATAAATTTAGAGGAATACAAATATCCGGCGCACAAAAACCAGGAAATTCCAGCGTTGTCACCTCAAACGTATTCAAATCTACGCAACGAATAGCATGGTTATTAGTATCAGCAATATATAGATATGAATTCATAAAACTCAATCCCGAAGGTTCAAAAAAGCGAGTATTCTTACCTTGTCCATCCTGTAAACCAGCAGTACCATCTCCCAAAACTGTTTGACAATTGCCACTAGGACTAACTAATTTAATTTTGTGATTGTAGGTATCTGCTATCCACAGAACATTTTGAGCAAATTCCACTCCTAAACAATGTTGTAAACGGACATCTTCACCTTGTCCATCAACGTCACCAAAACCAAATAATCCACCACTACCGCAAACAGTTCGTACTTGATACGGTTCTACAATTCCAACACCACGAATTGAACTAACTTCACTGTCAGCGATAAATAATTCTTTTCTATTGGTGCTAATACCACTGGGTTGAGCAAAGGCAGATTCGGTAAGTGAACCATCAACGCAAGCTTCTGCACCAGTACCAGCATAAGTTTTAATCATCCTAGTTTCTAAATCCATTTCCCAGATTTGATGCGGCCCAGCCATTGCAATAAATAAGGTATTTCCCACTTTCACTAAATCCCAAGGGGAATTTAGCGCGGTTTCTAAACCAACACCGCCATGAGGATGAATATTCCGGCTTTGTTCTCCAGTTCCTGCGATCGCATCTACGACTTGACGCTTCATATCAACTCGCCGCAGGGTATGATTTTCTGTATCAGCAACATAAAGAATTTGATTTTCTGCATCATAAGCCATTCCTTGTGGTGCAAAAAACTTCGCTTCATTAAAAGCACCATCGGTTAAACCAGATTTCCCAGTACCAATTAAATGCAGAATTTCGCCGTCAAAGCTACTCATAATCAGGCGATGATGTCCAGAGTCAGCGATGAACAAACCCGCTTGGGTAGCTAAGACTTTACCAGGAAAAGCTAGGGGAGTAATTAATGGCTGGCGCTGTTTCTCTAATATCAAACTAAGTTCTTGAAAATTAATTGTGCCTTTATCTTGGTGTTGCTGAATTAATTTTTGAATCAACTCGTCTAAAGTGTCACGGTTTGCTTCACCAGAAATCTGGCTAATCACGTAACCTTCTGGATCAATAATTATTAAAGTAGGCCAAGCACGTACAGCATATTCTTCCCAAAGTCGAAAATTGCTGTCAACTATAACTGGGTGTTCAACGTCGTAGCGCAGGATAGCTTGGCGAATATTTTCTGTTTCTTTTTCATTGTCAAATTTGGCAGAATGGACACCAACAATGGTAAGGCTATCTTTATATTTCTGTTCTAAATATTTCAGGTTTGGCAGAATATGCAGACAATTTATACAGCAGTATGTCCAAAAGTCTAAAATTATGACTCTACCCTTGAGTTGTTTAAGAGACAAAGGTTTGTCGGTATTGAGCCAAGAGTAATTGTGTGGTAATTCTGGCGCTCTAACACGGGGAAGCATAATAATTCGTAGTTCCTAATTCGTAATTCGTAATTGAATCTGGGTGTATCTGTTGTGAAAGAACTTGAAAAATTAAATACTACGGAGTTATCAGCTTGGGTAGAACAAGCTAAAATTCTGGCTAAACAGGGACGAGTTATCGATCGCATTCCGCAATTAGCTTTAGCCGATCCTGGTTGGTTTGCAGTTCACGTCTGCTGTGAATCAGGGAAAAATATCAGCTTTGGGGATACCGCTTGTGTCTTCCCGCTTATGAGCGTGATTAAGACATTTTCTTTACTTTATCTGCTGGAACATTTTGGCGCAGAAACAGTTTTTAGCTGGGTTGGGGTGGAACCATCGGATGCACCCTTTAATTCTTTAGAACAATTAGTTAGCGATCGCGGCCGTCCCCGTAACCCGATGATTAATAGTGGGGCAATCACCCTCGCTGATAAGTTACCAGGAAAGGATGCTACTCAACGCACTCTTTTATTTTGTCAATGGCTCAACCAATTAGCAGGTTGCCAACTCAGTTTAGATGAAGTAATGCTGGCTTCAGTGCGATTAACACGTTCAACAGCCAATGAAGCGATCGCAAACTATCTTAGCGAAACAGGTTATTTAGAAAATCTTGAAATAGCACTTGATACTTACGAGCAAATATGCTGTATCTCTGGGCGAGTTGAAGATTTAGCTCTGTTAGGAAAACTTCTAGCTTGTGATGGGTTAGTGAAATCACAGAATCGCCGGATTGTCAATGCTGTGATGTTAACTTGTGGACTTTATGAAGCTTCTGCCGAGTTTGCAGTCAGAATTGGTTTACCGATGAAATCAGGGATTGGTGGTGGACTTGTCGCAATAGTCCCAGGTGAGGGAGCGATCGCTTGCTACAGTCCTGGGTTGGATGATATAGGAAATCCTGTAGCAGGACTTGTCTTTGTCGAGGCTTTTTCACAAAAGCTAGAGTTAAGTATCTTTGGGTAAATGCTGCTTTTGAACAGGGAGAGAAATGATAAATTCTGTACCAGCACCCACCTCAGATTTACAAGTTAGTTGTCCTCCATGTTTTTCGACTACAATCTGATGACTAATCGAAAGTCCCATACCAGTGCCCACGCCTGTCGCTTTAGTGGTAAAGAACATCTCAAAAATTTTTTCTTGAGTCTCACGGGCAATACCAGAACCGTTATCAGCAATACGGACAACTACCCAGTTTTTGTCTAAAAGTTCGGTAGCGATCGTAATTCGTGGACAGTCTTGAGGATTGTGCTGTTCCTCCAATGCATCAAGCGCATTGTTGATAATATTCATGAACACTTGATAAAGCGAGCTAGAAAAACCTTCAATGCTAGGAATCTCGCCGTACAAGCGCTCAATCGTAATGCCTTTTTTGATCCGATTATTGACGATGAGTAGCGTACTATCCAGGCATTCATGTAAATTGACTGAATGGGCTTCTGCTTCATCCAGCCGAGAGAAGTTTTTCAAGCTCAAGACAATTTGCCGCACCCGATCAGCACCAAACTTCATCGAATGCAAAAGTTTGGGTAAATCTTCTTCTAGAAATTCTGCATCAATTTCGGTGGCGTAGGCTTGCACCGCTAAAGGTGGATTAGGCACTTCTTGGCGATAGGTTTGTAGCAATGCTAATAAATCCTCTACATATTGAATAGCAGGATCTAAATTCCCATAGATAAAATTTACCGGATTATTAATTTCGTGAGCAATGCCAGCTACCATTCGTCCTAAGCTAGACATTTTCTCACTTTGGAGCAATTGGGCTTCTTGCATTTGCTGCTGACGAAAAGCGGCTGCTTGCTGTTCTTCGAGTAGGCATTTAACCCTGTGTAAAAGTTGGTTAAATGCAGTAGCAAGTATTCCAATTTCATCTGTAGTAATGATGGGTGCTTGCAGGTCAAAGTTAGATTCTTTGGTGACTCGCTGTGCCACATTTGTCAGCAATTCAACAGGACGGGTAATGGTTCGACTCGTCAAAAGAGCTAAAAGAGTAGCAATTATTACTGACAACAGAATGCTAGCAAGAATGATTTGAATCCGGATTTGTGCTGCTGTTTTAAACGTCGTCGTCGCTGCTGTTAGTTCCTCATAGGAAGCATTAATGATGGTAACTAGTTCATCGGATACGCCGTCAAACTTAAGTGCCAACTCACTGTTGGTAAACTTCAACAGTCGTTGTTGAGCGATCGCAATTTTATTGTCAGTTAGAGGAGATAAATCAAGTTGTTGGAGCAGCTCGTCAAGTTGCTGGACATAAGTTTGTGTTATACCTTCATAAGTTTTTAGAAGCAGGGGAATATTCTCCCAGTGCTTTTCGTTTACATAATCGGCAGTTTTTATATATGTTTGGAGTTCCAACCAAACCTGCTTGATTTCAGGTGCATGTACATTAGTAATGTGGTCATACTCCTGTTTGTATAGTTTTATATCTGCCACTAAGGGAATGAGTTGCTGCTGGTGCGTCCGGGTTTGAAGAATACCTGTCTGGAGGCGATAAAGCAAATTGAGTTCCTTAAAAGCGTTTTGTTGCTGCTGCAATGCCTGTTGTTGATAGTGGTCTCCAAAGATTAACCCAATACTTGTTCCTACAATTCCTACACCTAGAGCAAGAGCATATCCACATTTAATTTTGTTGCCAATACTCAGACCGTTGGTAATCTTTGAAAACCAATTTTTTCGGCTCGATTCTACGAGTACGATATCACCGTAGACTGGTGGAAAATCTGAACCTTGATGGGAAGTCATATTAATCCTAAGTAAGCAATAAAAGCCAATTCTTACTTAGAATTCCCTAATTATTCAGCAAAAGTAAAAGTTTTGCAACTTTTCGCTCTCCATATTAGCGTGAGTTCTATGGCTCATATAGCGTCCGCCTAATCAGCTCAATCAAAAGACCTCTAAGAGTTTTTTATACGTAAAATTGCCCCTCTCCGAATCAGAGGGGCAGACTTGAACTAAAGTTCAAGGCAGGGAGAGGTTTGCCAACCTCCTAGAAAACTAGATTGTTTCTCTTAAGGCATAACGAATGCCTTTCGTTGGAAGCTCGCGTCATATTACTGATTTCCATGATGTGAAATAAACTGAATTATTTCACTTCTCCTTTTTCGGGTAAGGGTGTTGATTGAGGATTTGGCGTTACCTCTGGTTGTAGGTTTGGTAGTGGCGTAATTGTTTCTGGTACAGGAGACTCAATAATCTCTGGCAATGCAGGTGGCAAACTAGGAGATGGCGCAACTGTTACTTGTGGAGTAGGTGTCTTGCTCGTTCGGCGCTTAAAAAATCCGCCAAATTTAGATTTTGTTGGCTGAGGCGTAACTTTTTCAGTTGACGGTGTTGATTCAGGAGTTGGTGTTACCTCTGGCTGTGGTTCTGGTGTTGGCGTAATTATTTCTGGTGCTGGAGACTCAATAATCTTTGGCAGTGCAGGTGGCAAACTAGGAGATGGCTCAACTGTTACTTCTGGAGTAGGTATCTTACCCGCCCGACGGTTAAAAAATCCGTCAACTTTAGGTTTAGTTGGCTGAGGCGCAACTTTTTCAGGTAGCGGCGTTGATTCTGGAGTCGGCGTTACCGTTGGCTGTGGTTCTGATGGTGTCGGAGATAAAGTAGGAGATGGTACAGCCGTTGGAACTTCCAATTTTGGTTCTTCTGGCTGTGTTTTAGATTCTTTCGGAGCTTCAATTTCAGGAATGGGCTGCTTTTCTAGCTTCGGTTGGATTTGGGGTGTTTTTTCAACAGAAGGGGTAGGTGTAAGTTTATAATTCAGGTCTACAATGCCACGTACCTCATCTGCTGTGAGTTCTCCTCTGACAATTTTCGACAAAGTATCTTTACCCTTTGGCTGGAAGTCAATGACTCGGACTGTGGTATTGAAGACATTTTTGAGAGGATTTCCCTGATTATCGAGAAATTCTAGCTTTATCCAGTTTTTACCAGTTTGGAAGCCTTTAAGATAAACTGCCTGCCAGCGATCGAAAACAAAGCTTTCACCATTAATTGTGACGCGGATGCGCCAATCACTAAATCCTTCGTTAGTGTTTTCCTTGTCAACGAGGTGTAGGGGAGCGTTAGTGAGATAAAAGTCTAGTAAGATTGGCTCTGCTCCGTAGCTACTTTGAGGACGGCTGTAAGTTAGCAGAGGTAACTTGGGATCTGCGTTATTGTCGTCTGTTTTGGTAAAAACGTGAAATGTTGTCTGGGCATAAGCCCCTTCATTCTTAAAGCTTTCATGCCAAGGACGAGAGGCAAAAACACGCAGGGTATGAGTACCTGGGGACAACTCTGGCAAAACCAAGGGTTGATTCAGGTCGTAAACAGGAATATAAGGTTGGTTATCCAGAATTACATGGAGATGTGGCCCCAGTTGTAATTGTGGGTCTTTAAATATTGGTAGATCCTTAACCTGAAAACTCGCTGTAACTTTATTATTTTGGAAAACTTCATCAGGTCTTGGAGTCAGAATTGCCACTTGTGGCTGATAAACTTCCAAACTTGGACGCAGTGCTTGGATAACATATGGTGGAGAAACTTCCGAAAATTGCTTTGAGATTTGAGAAATCTGTGGAGGGTTTTCTCTATAACCAGTAGATACTTCCTGGCTATCGGCTTTCTCACCGCAACTCGTCAAGCTTAATACCAGCACCAATGTCATTATCCACCTGAGAATCGGGAACCTCTCAGGGAGGAGCTTCTCTAACACCCTTTTCTGCCACGAGTTCATGCGTTGCACCCAGTGATAGTCTTCGACAATTCACAGATTATTTTCGCTCAAACTGTCCATCTGGCACTATAGCCCAAAAGGTGAAATCTACCTCACATTCCCTAAGTTTTCATATATCTATTTCAGTAAATTTTAAAACAAGTCATACTTTTTACAGCTTTTTACTTACAACAATGGAAAGATGACACAAATGTTCATGAGTAATAGCAGTAAAAGCTGGAATTCGAGTGTATACAGCAAAATCATAAAACTTACGAATTGTTATTCTTTGTAAATTAAAATGGTTAATCTATTGACTTTTAGACAAATAGTTTGGAGTTAAAAGGCAGATAAGACGGTAATTTCAGCAATATTCCACCAAGTTTGAATTATTGTTAAAATATCTCCAACAAAGTGCAGGTGAAGACTCTATAATTCAACGAGAAACAACTCTCCACATAGGGTCTTCATCGCGGCTTCAGTAAAATTCTGAGTATGCGGTAATGGTTCACTTTGTGGTATTCATGATTCCTCATTCCTTATCAAGAGAGGAGGTCAAATGACAATAAGTCCTCCGGAGCGAGAGGAAAAGAAGGCAAGAGTAATCGTCGATAACGATCCAGTTCCAACCTCATTCGAGAGATGGGCGCAACCTGGACACTTTGACAGATCCTTAGCCAGAGGTCCCAAAACCACCACATGGATTTGGAACCTGCACGCACTCGCCCATGATTTTGATACACATACAAGCGATTTAGAAGACATATCCCGCAAGATATTCTCAGCCCACTTCGGCCACCTAGCCGTAGTGATGGTTTGGTTGAGCGGGATGATTTTCCACGGCGCGAAGTTTTCTAACTACGAAGCTTGGCTAAGTGACCCGTTGAACGTTAAGCCTAGCGCTCAAGTCGTTTGGCCCATTGTTGGACAAGACATTTTAAACGGTGATGTTGGCGGTGGTTTCCACGGTATTCAAATCACCTCCGGTTTGTTCCAAGTATGGCGTGGTTGGGGGATTACAAACTCCTTCCAGCTTTATGTAACTGCGATCGGTGGCTTGGTATTAGCAGGCTTATTCCTATTTGCCGGCTGGTTCCACTACCACAAACGCGCTCCCAAACTGGAATGGTTCCAGAATGTGGAGTCGATGCTGAATCACCACTTGCAAGTATTGCTAGGTTGTGGTTCCTTGGGATGGGCAGGCCACTTAATCCACGTGTCCGCACCGACCAACAAGCTTTTGGATGCAGGTGTTGCTCTCAAAGACATCCCCTTGCCCCACGAGTTCATCTTGAACAAAGACTTGTTGACCGAGTTGTATCCCAGCTTTGCTGCTGGTTTAGCACCTTTCTTCACCTTGAACTGGGGTCAGTATGCTGACTTCCTTACCTTCAAGGGCGGTCTGAACCCAGTAACAGGCGGCTTGTGGATGACTGACATCGCTCATCACCACTTAGCGATCGCAGTTCTCTTTATCGTTGCTGGTCATCAATACCGTACCAACTGGGGTATTGGTCACAGCATCAAAGAGATCCTAGAAAACCACAAAGGTCCTTTCACTGGTGAAGGTCACAAAGGTCTCTACGAAAACCTGACCACATCCTGGCACGCTCAGCTGGCTACTAACCTGGCCTTCTTGGGTTCACTGACCATCATCATCGCGCATCACATGTACGCGATGCCCCCCTATCCATATTTGGCAACTGATTACGCTACACAGTTGTGCATATTCACTCACCATATTTGGATCGGTGGCTTCTTGATTGTTGGTGGAGCAGCTCACGCTGCGATCTTCATGGTGCGGGATTACGATCCAGTTGTGAATCAAAACAACGTATTGGATCGGGTAATTCGTCACCGTGATGCGATTATTTCTCACCTGAACTGGGTATGTATTTTCTTAGGCTTCCATAGCTTTGGACTTTACATCCACAACGACACAATGCGTGCATTGGGTCGTCCTCAAGACTTGTTCTCTGATACGGGGATTCAATTGCAGCCGGTATTTGCCCAGTGGATACAAAATATCCACGCCTTGGCTCCTGGTACAACTGCACCTAATGCCCTAGAACCAGTTAGCTATGTCTTTGGCGGCGGTATTTTGGCTGTTGGCGGTAAAGTGGCAGCTGCACCCATTGCTTTGGGCACAGCCGACTTCCTAATTCACCACATTCACGCTTTCACCATTCACGTCACCGTCCTAATTCTGCTCAAAGGTGTGCTGTATGCCCGTAGCTCTCGTCTGATTCCAGACAAAGCAAACCTGGGCTTCCGCTTCCCCTGCGACGGTCCTGGTCGTGGCGGTACTTGCCAAGTGTCTGGTTGGGATCACGTATTCCTCGGACTATTCTGGATGTACAACTCCCTGTCTATTGTAATTTTCCACTTCAGTTGGAAGATGCAATCAGATGTTTGGGGAACCGTAGATGCAGATGGTACTGTGACTCACATCACTGGTGGCAACTTTGCCCAAAGTGCTATTACCATCAACGGTTGGTTACGGGACTTCTTGTGGGCACAAGCTACACAAGTCATCAATTCCTATGGCAGCGCGCTATCTGCCTATGGTCTACTCTTCTTAGGCGCTCACTTTGTCTGGGCATTCAGCTTGATGTTCCTGTTCAGTGGTCGCGGCTACTGGCAAGAACTGATTGAGTCCATTGTTTGGGCGCATAACAAACTGAAGGTAGCACCAGCAATTCAGCCTCGCGCTCTGAGTATTATTCAGGGTCGGGCTGTAGGGGTAGCTCACTACCTCTTGGGAGGAATTGCCACAACTTGGGCATTCTTCCATGCACACATCCTTTCAGTAGGGTAGCAATCAGTTATTGAGTGCTGAGTACTGAGTGCTGAGTCAAAACTCAGAACTCAGGACTCAGAACTCAGGACTCTAGACGCTGATATTTGATGGCTAAAGGTCAGAGGATTTATTAAACCTATGGCGACAAAATTTCCGAAATTTAGCCAGGATCTCGCACAGGACCCGACGACTCGTCGGATATGGTATGCGATCGCTACAGGCAACGATTTTGAAACCCATGATGGCATGACGGAAGAAAATCTTTACCAAAAGATTTTCGCAACTCACTTCGGTCACTTGGCAATCATCTTCCTGTGGGCATCCAGCCTCCTGTTCCACGTAGCCTGGCAAGGTAACTTTGAACAGTGGATTAAAGATCCCCTTCACATCCGTCCCATCGCCCATGCGATTTGGGACCCCCACTTTGGTAAACCAGCGATCGAAGCTTTTACCCAAGCGGGCGCTAGTAATCCGGTAAACATTACCTACTCTGGTCTCTACCATTGGTGGTATACCATCGGTATGCGGAATAACGGCGAACTGTACAACGGTTCAGTGTTCTTGCTATTATTCGCTGCTGTATTACTGTTTGCTGGTTGGCTGCACTTGCAACCCAAGTACCGTCCTAGCTTGGCATGGTTTAAGAGCGCTGAACATCGCCTAAACCACCACTTAGCAGGTTTGTTTGGTGTTAGTTCATTGGCTTGGGCTGGTCACTTAATTCACGTTGCTGTCCCCGAAGCTCGCGGTCAGCACGTAGGTTGGGATAACTTCCTGAATACCCCACCCCACCCAGCCGGTTTGACACCATTCTTTACAGGCAACTGGGGTGTTTACTCTCAAAACCCTGACACTCCTGGACATATCTTTGGGACATCGCAAGGTGCAGGAACTGCAATTCTGAGTTTCTTGGGTGGTTTCCATCCCCAGACAGAAGCTTTGTGGCTAACTGACATAGCTCACCACCACCTAGCGATCGCAGTTTTATTCATTGTTGCTGGTCACATGTACCGGACAAACTTTGGGATTGGTCACAGTCTCAAAGAAGCATTGAATGCCAAGAGTTTCTTTGGTATTCCTGTTGAAGGCCCGTTCAACCTACCTCACCAAGGTATCTACGACACCTACAACAACTCCTTACACTTCCAATTGGGTTGGCACTTAGCAGCGCTAGGTGTTGTTACTTCCCTGGTAGCGCAGCACATGTACTCCATGCCTTCCTACGCATTTATTGCGAAGGACTACACAACTCAGGCAGCGTTGTACACGCATCACCAGTATATTGCTGGATTCCTGATGCTTGGTGCTTTTGCTCACGGTGCGATTTTCTGGGTACGTGATTACGACCCAGAGCAAAACAAAGGTAACGTGCTTGACCGCGTGTTGAAGCACAAAGAAGCGATTATTTCCCACCTCAGCTGGGTATCTCTTTTCTTAGGCTTCCACACCCTTGGTCTGTATGTACACAACGACGTAGTGGTTGCTTTCGGTACTCCTGAAAAGCAAATCTTGATTGAGCCAGTATTTGCTCAATTCGTCCAAGCTGCTAACGGTAAGGTGCTGTATGGTTTAGATACTTTGCTATCTAACCCCGATAGTATTGCTTACACAGCATGGCCTAACTACGCTAACGTTTGGTTGCCAGGTTGGTTAGATGCCATTAATGCTGGTACTAACTCCCTGTTCTTGACAATTGGCCCTGGCGATTTCTTGGTACACCATGCGATCGCTCTAGGTCTGCACACCACCACCTTGATCTTGGTCAAAGGTGCTTTGGATGCCCGTGGTTCTAAGCTGATGCCCGATAAAAAGGACTTCGGCTATGCCTTCCCTTGCGACGGCCCCGGTCGTGGCGGTACTTGCGACATCTCAGCATGGGATTCCTTCTACCTCGCTACATTCTGGATGCTCAACACCATTGGTTGGTTGACCTTCTACTGGCATTGGAAACATCTCGGTGTTTGGCAAGGCAACGTAGCTCAGTTCAATGAGAACTCTACATACCTCATGGGCTGGTTCCGCGATTACCTCTGGGCTAACTCTGCTCAGTTGATTAACGGTTACAACCCTTACGGCGTGAATAACCTGTCTGTCTGGGCTTGGATGTTCTTATTTGGACACCTAGTTTGGGCTACTGGCTTCATGTTCTTAATCTCCTGGAGAGGTTACTGGCAAGAGTTGATTGAAACCCTTGTCTGGGCACACGAACGCACTCCTCTGGCTAACCTAGTTCGCTGGAAAGACAAGCCCGTTGCTCTGTCCATTGTTCAAGCTCGTGTAGTTGGTCTAGCTCACTTCACAGTTGGCTACATCGTGACTTACGCCGCGTTCTTGATTGCTTCTACTGCTGGTAAGTTCGGTTAATTCGGCTGCTAGTTTTGTAGGTAAGTAATAAAAATCCCCTGCCGCAAGGTGGGGGATTTTTTCATTTTTGATTACTTTTTATACTTTTTTGGGAACTCTAAAGTATAGAAAATACTTTATGTACATATTAAAAAAATGAGATTAGAAACTCAAGTTAAACAAAATTCGCATTGTGCAATTTTTTCTCGAAATTACTCTGAACATCTTGATGAAGCAGTTGAAATTAGTAATAATAATCCCAGACAGATAATTACTTTCCGCTCATCTGTAGTTTGGTCATCAGCTAAAAAAGCAATAGAAACTCACGGTCAACGTAAAATTTACTTTGCAACTGTGGGAGATTCTAACTTAGTTAGATACGAAGGAAACTTAGAAAGAGTTGAATTGAATCCAGAATTAAACCTTCAAACAGCACAAGAGTTACTTATGTACTGTACAGAGTCAACTAGAGAAGAAGGTTTATGGGAAGAAGTTGGGAAAGTAAAAGTTAAAACACTCTATGTAATTTCAAACTGTCAAAAAATTAACTCTCCTTTTCCTTTTACTCACTTAAGAAAATTACTAGATGCCTCTCCAATTGATGATAATTTTAGCTATAGCTATGCTTTAGTCTACGAAATATAAAAAGAGAACTGAAGGTGAATATTAAATTAGTACAATCTCTCGTGCAGGTTATTTTATCTCTCTCTGATGAAGAGCGATCGCTTTTGGAAGAAAAACTATTTTTCGATTCATCAGAGCCTTCAACTCGTGATTTAATGCTACTTGCCCAGACTGGAGGAGCCTTTAACTTTCTTGAAAATGAACCAGACCTATATTCACTTGACGACGGAGACCCTATCTAATGTCTCTCCAAAAAGGTGATATCGTCTTGGTTCCATTTCCATTTACAGACTTGAGTGGAACAAAGCTACGCCCTGGTTTAGTTTTATGGATAGATACTATAGGCGATGATGTCACTTTATGTTTTATTTCATCTCAAAATATAAGTATTTTGAGTCCAGAAGAGTTCATTTTAGAACCTTCATCTCCAGATTTTGCTAGTACTGGATTACGGGTTGCTTCTAAAGTTAGGGTTACTCGAATAACTACCATAGAGCGTAGACTAATCACCAGAAGAATAGGTAAATTAGGAGCAAGTCAAATTCAGCAGTTGAATACAGTGATTCTTCAAGCTCTGAAACTGACATAATCTTAAATGTGTTACATCTTATTTAGACATCATATTTCTCATAAATCCCAAAAGGATAACCAGGGTGCAATTCCGCCAAATTTGCTATAAATTGCTAATACTGAATCGAATAGTGCTTATTTACGACACTGCAAAGCAGCCAAAATTAGACCCTATCAGCCCGTTATCCTCAAGGGTTTGCTAAGTTTTCATCAAATTCTTAACTTATGAAGCTGATATGGTGTTAGATCCATTTGCAGGTTCTAACACAACTGGGTTTGTTGCTGAAACTTTGCAACGTTAATGAATATCTTTTGAAATTAACGAAATTATGTAATGGAAAGTTGTTATCGTTTTAGCCAATAATCAAATTAAGTAAATAGTCACGAATGACGAGTTAAAATTTATAACTCCTCACTCATAACTACTCGCTTAAATTTCTCCATTTACCTGCATTTGGTGAACTTGATCGGCTAGCTCTTGACGACCTTGATCGTCTAGTTTATCAATAGCTAGCATTCCCATAAGAATCACTTCTTTCAGTGTTAAACGTGTCGAATGTGCCTGTTTTTGCACAATCTCCTTAATAATTGGACTGACACCAATCGCTGTACTAGCTCTAGCCACGGGAGAACAAACACTAATGATTAAGCCTAAATCTTAGCACTTCCAATGAAGTTATTTTCTATAGTTAAAACTTAATTTAAAGGTGTTTCAACTCATACTTCTACAGACAAATATCAACTTGAAATTATATATTACAGAACTACAATACAAGTACAGAGAATTGCTCTAATACTGGACAATCTGTATCAAACCCTAAATCATCCCATCAAACCTAAGAACCAACTTTTGGATGAAGATAAATTTAACTTTTGTTATACCAGTATAATCTGTATAATTTATGACCGCATTATAGATGACTTTATAATTATCCCAAACCAGTTTGAGCGCCTAACTTTTTTTAGAGCAAGTTCTTAAACATCAATAATAATAACCTTTTGCTTGCTTACAAAGAGCAGATCGTCGTATGATATCAACTAATCGCAAACTTATACACACTTATAATATTTGTGGACACTGAGTTATAAAAAATGGTTGTTTTGTAAAAATAGTGCTTTAAGTACCAGTATTTTCGCAAATCAGACTTGTATACCACCGAAAAAACCTTATTTTAAAGAGATCGTAAATTGTCTAAGATAATCTCCTCAACACGCTTTACAGAACTATACAGTGTAAATAAGAATAATAACTTAACCGAAGTAAAATTTTCCTGAATACAGGCAACTAATGCTGTGATAGGGAAAAGCAGTGAGTAGAGGAGAGAGAAAGCGATGAGGGACCCTTATCTGTTGGCAGCAGGCTTGTTAACAGGATTAGCAATACCAGCATCGGCTCTTCCACATTTGTCGATTGTCCTGCCAGAAAGTTCTAGATTCCTGTGGGATTTAAAACAAGGCTCGCAGACAATAGTAAGTAGACAAATCATCCCCAGCGTTGATCTCTCCTTACCAGAACTCAGTGGGCAAGCGTTCCAACCCCTAAAAAATTCGCAGCCGACGGTAGACGAGAAAAACGTCTCTAGCGTACCCGAACTCAGTAGTGAAGGATTACCAGCCTCAACAGAATCATTAGTCAAACCCAGTGCCCAAGCAGCTGGTATTTCATTGACATCTGGTAATCAACTTTACTACCAAAGATTGGCGGCTCTGAAAACAGGTCAGATTTATACGCGCGTAGATAGTGATAATTTGCAATCTTTGTGGGAGTCGATCAGGAAGCGTCAACTAACTTATGATGACTGGAAAAGTTTATTAGCTTTAGAAGCTAGAGCGATCGCTCAAGGTCAAGGTGCAAATCATCTAAGTATCTTAGTTGGTGATTCTTTGAGTATGTGGTTTCCTAGAGAAAAACTGCCTACTGGGAAATTGTGGCTTAATCAAGGTATCTCTGGAGATACTTCCAGTGGGGTTTTAAAAAGGTTGGGGGCATTTTCGGCAACGCGGCCGGATGTGATTTATGTCATGGCTGGGATTAACGACTTACGCAAAGGCGCTAGTGATGACACAATTTTGCGTAATTATCGCCGGATTGTCCGTCGTTTACGGGATTCTCACCCAAAAGCTCAAATCATTGTCCAATCAATTCTGCCTACTCGCCTAGCAAAACTTTCCAATATCCGCATTCGTCACATCAACACCCAACTAACCCAAATTGCTAAACAAGAAGGCGCTAATTATCTAAATATTTATAGCTGGTTTACTGATATGGAAGGCAATATGCGCCCAGAGTTGACCACAGATGGTTTGCACCTGTCGCAAGAGGGTTATGATGTATGGCGCTCGGCATTACAGCAGATAGAATACAAGGTGACTCAGCGTGAAGATTAAGCGATCGCTCGACCCTTGAAGCGATGTCTACGATGGTCACTGAGCCAAGTTGAAGTGCGGGCTGCGCCTACGCAATTTTAGATTTATGGAAATTACCGACAACGATGCCATCACCATACGTTCTCTAATTGAAAACCAATTGGCAGCCTTTAAAAAGGATGATGCCCAAGGCGCTTTTGCCTTCGCCAGTCCAGGAATTCAGGCGCAATTTGGTACCCCAGAAAATTTTATGCAGATGGTGAAGATAAGTTACCCAGCAGTATACCGTCCTCGCTCTGTCTTTTTTGAGAAGATAACAACCATCCAGAAAAACATAACTCAGCCAGTGCTACTACTTGCTCCTGATGGAATTCCCTTGAGAGCTTTATATCTTATGGAAAAACAGCCGGATAATGCCTGGAGGATTAATGGCTGCTTTCTAGTTTCTGTAGAAGGTAAAGAAATATAAACTGGATCTCTATAAAACCAAAATTTTATAATTTAACGCCCAAGACTTCCCGATTATTCAAAACCTGATTCAACTTACCACTGCGATAACCTTCCAAATCCAGAGTTACGTAAAGAAATCCAAAATCCTGAAATACAGAAACTACTTTTTGCAAATCTGTCGTTAACACAAACTCTTTAATTTGTTCTGGTGATAATTCAATGCGTGCTGTATCACCTTCTGATCGCACGCGCAAATTTTGCCAACCCAGCTTTCTTAAGAAAATTTCTGCTCTACCAACTCGTTGTAACTTAGCAACAGTAATCTCTTCACCATAAGGAAACCGAGAACTTAGGCAAGGTTGAGCGGGTTTATCCCACCAAGGTAAACCGAGTTGTTGCGAAAGTTGCCGAACTTCAACTTTGGTAACACCCACTTCAGCTAAAGGCGATCGCGCCCCTCTTTCTTTCGCTGCCTGAATTCCTGGGCGATAATCATGCAAATCATCGGCATTTACCCCATCCACTACGTAGGGATAACCCAACTGCAAAGCTAAAGGTTTGAGAGTGTCGTGCAACTCACTTTTACAAAAATAACAGCGATTAACCGGATTAGATGTGTAATTGGGATTTTCCATCTCGTGAGTCTGGACTATTTTATGAGCAATCCCAATAGTTGCGGCTTGAATTTTGGCATCTTCCAACTCTTCTGGCAACAGCGAAGGAGAAACAGCCGTGACAGCCAGAGCGCGATCGCCCAAGGCATCATAAGCAATTTTGGCAACCAAAGTGCTATCAACGCCCCCAGAGTAGGCAATCAATGCCTGCTCCATCTCTTCAAATAAGGCTTTTAATTGCTCAAATTTTTCTGTCAGCATCATTTCCCAATCCTACTCAAACCCTATAGCACCCAACAATTTTTATTGTAGTCATTTGTTATGTTATGGGGCATTGGGCATTGGGCATTGGGCATTGGGAATTGGGCATTGAACATGAAGAAGAGACAAAGAAGAGGGGGGAGACAAGAGAGAGACTTGTTCAATAATTCCCCCCTGCCCCCCTGCTCCCTACCTCTCTCTCTATATTGGCGGTTTGCTGTACTTGGCTACCAGACTGGCTAAAAGTGGTAAATCAATCGGTTTAGAAATATAGTCATTTACTCCGGCTGTTAGACAGGTTTCGCGATCGCCTTTCATCGCCATTGCTGTTTGAACAATTACCGGAATCGTCTGATATTGCTCGTGTTCTCGCAGTTGTCGTACCAAATTAAGACCATTTCCATCTGCCAGAAAAATATCCATTAAAATCACTGCTGGGTCTAGCTTTGTTAGAGCTTCCCACATCTCGGCAGCATTCTTAACCCAAGTCACCTGATATCCTAATTTCCGCAGATAAATTTGCATCAAATCAGCGTTGGGTAAATCATTTTCTACCAACAAAATATCTACAGAAGAACTAGGGGTGAAAGGCAAAGGAGATAAGAAGTACTTTGCCTCCCCTGCCTCCCCTGCTTCCTCATCTCCCCCCACTCCCACCTCTTGCTTAAGGGGAAGTAAAAGGGTAAAACGGGAGCCGCTATCTACTTCAGATTCCACTTTCACAGAACCACCGTGAATTTGGGCGAGTTTGCGAGTCACTGCTAAACCCAAACCAGTCCCCTCAGAACCACCAGCGACAGCCTTAGCAATTTGGAAATAGGGTTCAAATAATTGAGTCTGGTCTTCTTGGGAAATACCACTGCCAGTATCCCAAACTGTAAAATGTACAGATCCACCTTTGGGAACAACCTGTAAGCCAACACTTCCTTTGCTGGTGAACTTTAAGGCATTGAAGAGTAAATTCAACAGCATTTGCTTGAGTCGCAAAGAGTCGGCTACTAGGCTTGTGATATCGGGGTCAATTTCTAGGCACAGTCTTAAACCCTTATTAGCGGCTTTCTCTTTCACCAGTGCCAAAACATTGCTACATAGCAGTGGTACATCTACACTTTCCCACTGCACCTCTAGCTGGTTTGCTTCAATTTTTGAAAGATCCAAAATATCATTAATCAGAGCTAGCAAGTGCTTGCCGCTAGACTGAATGATATTTAAATACTCCCGTTGACGTTCTATAGTTGGTTCGTATCCTGGAGCTAAAAGCAGATGGGTAAACCCAATAATAGAACTAAGCGGTGTGCGAATTTCGTGGCTGGTGTTTGCCAGAAACTGGTTTTTCAACTGATTGGTGCGCTCCAATTCTTGATTGGAGTTACTTAACTCTTGATATTGTTGCTGCCAAGATAGGATATGTCTCAGTTGTACCAAAGCTGTTGTACAGTAGTTGGCAGACCTGGACATCAATTGCGATCGGAGTTGGGCTTTTGATTCTATGAGCGACTCACGATCAGAACTTAGGGGCGCTGCGGCGATAATTAGCCAACCCATAACGCTGCCAGAATCATCAGCTAACCGCCAAGCGCTTGGTGGCTGTTGATTCTCAAGTTGATGTAAATCTTTGAGTTCTATAACCTCTTGCAATCTCAACAGCAGCTTTTTTTCTGCTGTCAGCACATCTACAAATAAAGGTTGTGAGTTTTGAGATGGAGAACGAGAAACATAGCAAACTGTGGCTACAGTTTCTTGTGGTTGAAACATAGCAATGCCGACGGCATAATCTGTAAGTGCCAGATTAGCGCTGTTCATTACACTGTTAATCTCGTTAACCACAGCTTGGAGAACTTCTGATTCTGCGGTTTCTGCCTGTAGGACATTGTTACAAACAGAAAGCAGATAATAATTAAGGCGACTTTGCAACTGGTTCAAGCTGCTCTCCAGCCACAACTTGGCGCGAAGTTGCTGAATTGTTGTCAAAAGTTTTGGCGTTGCATCTATCTGTGAGTTTTGGTCTGGTAAGCTTGAGTACTGCTGCATGGTCAACTAGACCGCTTAACAAATTTAGCTTCACATAAAAATCCGAAAAGGATTTTATGTATATTAGCGGACAATTCTTTTTTATTTATAAACCATAACTTATGTTGTTATAAACCATAACTTATGATGTCGAATTTAGCAGCTAGTCCAAAAAAATTATTATCTGAACCACTGACCTAAAATTTGTGAAAGCAACTTAAGACTTATGGATACACAATTCGCGCAACTAATCGTCAATGGGATTGCGGTAGGGAGCATTATTGCTCTAGCCGCAGTCGGACTGACTCTTACTTATGGAATTTTACGGTTATCTAACTTTGCTCATGGTGACTTTTTAACTTTAGGAGCCTATCTCACCTGGCTGATCAATAGTATTGGAGTTAATATTTGGCTGTCAATGATCTTGGCGGCGGCGGGAACAGTAGCAGCAATGCTGTTATCGGAAAAGTTATTGTGGTCAAAGATGCGCTCTATCCGTGCTACTTCCACTACGCTGATTATTATTTCTATCGGGCTTGCCTTATTTCTTCGCAATGGGATTATTTTTATCTGGGGTGGCAAGAACCAAAACTATAATTTACCTGTCACCACAGCTTTAGACATCTTTGGTTTAAAAGTACCGCAAAATCAATTATTGGTATTGGGGTTAGCGATACTAGTAATTTTTGCGCTGCATTACCTGCTGCAAAATACCAAAATTGGTAAGGCGATGCGAGCAGTTGCTGACGATCTGGACTTAGCCAGGGTTTCAGGTATTAATGTTGACCGAGTAATTTTCTGGACTTGGCTAATTGCTGGCACTCTTACGTCATTGGGAGGCAGCATGTATGGGTTGATTACAGCCGTGCGTCCAAATATGGGATGGTTCTTAATTTTACCGTTATTTGCCTCAGTGATTCTTGGGGGGATTGGCAACCCTTATGGTGCGATCGCAGCAGCTTTTATCATTGGCATTGTCCAAGAAATTAGCACCCCTTGGCTGGGTTCACAGTATAAACAGGGTGTGGCACTGTTGATCATGATTTTGGTGCTGCTCATTCGTCCCAAAGGTTTATTCAAAGGAACGATTTGAGCAGCACCATTCCACTTCTAACTATTCAATAATGTGGAAATAGTACGCCGCTACCAAGAAATTGATAGCTAGCAAGAATATTGCCCAGCCTGTGCGATAGGCGTAGGGAGGTTTTGCTCCACTGTCGGCAACTGCGGAATTTGCAGGATTCTTCGTTGTTTTAGCAGTCATAATGCGATTCTCCTAATGTCATGACTTTTTAAGAAATACCAAACTGGCGTACCAAATACCCAAATTCTTTAAGAATATTTGTGTGAATTTGGAAATTGGGCATTGGGAATTGGAAATTGGGAATTGGGAACTGGAAATTGGGAATTGGGAATTAGTTATTTACCTCTGCCCCCTGCCCCCTGCTCTCTGCCTGTTCCCCTTGCTCCCTACTCCTCATTCCCCACTCCCTCTTCTCCAGCATGATAGGAACTGCGAACCAGAGGCCCAGAACGGACATGGTTGAATCCCATTTCCCATGCTAATCTGCCGAGTTGAGCGAATTCCTCTGGAGTCCAATATTTTTGGACTGGGAGATGTTCAAGAGTTGGACGCATATACTGCCCAATAGTCAAGCGATCGCACCCTACAGCCCTTAAATCAGCCATTGCTTCGACAACTTCATCAAGTGTTTCGCCATGTCCCAGCATCAAACCTGATTTGGTAGGAATTGTCGAATCGATTTCTTTAACCATAGCAAGTACCAAAAGCGAGCGATCGTATTTGGCTCCCCGGCGCACTGGCCCAGTTAATCGCCGCACTGTCTCGATATTGTGATTAAAACAAGCTGGTTTGGCTTCTACAATCATCGCTATGCGTTGGCGTTGACCTGATTCTCCTACACCTGCACCGCCCCAAAAATCTGGGGTCAGCACTTCAATGTGAGTCTCTGGGTTTAACTGACGGATAGTAGCGATCGTCTCCACAAAGTGAGCTGCGCCCTGATCGGGCAAGTCATCACGGGCGACAGAAGTCAGCACTACATAACGCAATCCTAAAAGCTGTACTGCCTGTGCAACCTTTTGGGGTTCCTCTAAATCAAGAGGCATCGGTGCATGACCTTTATCTACTTGGCAAAAAGCACAAGAGCGTGTGCAAGTAGGCCCCATTAGCAAGAAAGTTGCAGTTTTTTGGGCATAGCACTCTCCCCGGTTGGGACAGCGACCTTCTTCGCAAATTGTGTGGATTTGGCGCTGCTTAATAATGCGTTGTACGGTAGAGATTTCACTGGCTTTACCGATAGGACGACGTAACCAGCTAGGCATTGCCGCAATTTCAGACTTTAGTTCGGCTTGTTGTGACGAAATCATAGACATCCAAGCAAGATACGGGTATAAAGTAGTGGTCTTTCAATGGACAAATGATAGACAAGAATAGACGCAGAAGACGGTCTTAATATCTCCGTGTCTCCGTGTCTTTATATGCTTTATGCCTTAGAACAAAGCTAAAGCCTTAAATATCACCATGACATAAATCGAAAAGGGCGCCAGCAAAAGTTTTACAAAACACCTCTAGTAATGTCATTTATACCGAAATATACTATCCCCCAATTGCTAGAAATTTTGTATATAGTGGGAGGATTCTCAAGGACAATCGGCAAAGCCGCTATTTACACTTAAAGTTTCTGTTAGAGCAAACAGTCGTGGCAAGCAACAAGATTTTAGTTATCGATGACACTACAGTTGTCAGAGTAAAAGTACGAGAAATGTTGCCTCCGGGCAATTTTGAGGTACTGGAAGCAAAAGACGGTTTGGAAGGACTAAATTTCATTCTTCAGGAAAAACTCAGCTTGATTATGCTGGATTTTCTGTTGCCTAAAATGAGTGGCTGGGAGGTTTTCCAGAAAGTTCAAGCCGATCCGGAATTAAGAAAAATTCCTTTGGTGATCATGTCTGGTCGCAAGGAAGAAGTAACTGAGAAAATCACAGAACCCTTTGAATACTTTGAATTTTTGGGCAAGCCTTTTGATCAGAAGCAACTAATTAACGCAATTAAGTTAGCTATGAGTAAGGCGAAACAGCCGCGCCCAGAATTAGTCGCAGTAGGAGCAGGGGTTGCTGTTAAAAATAGCACAGTTGCTACTTCTAGTGTTGCTACTACTACGGTAGCAGCCCCTAGCGTTGCAAATACTGCTAATGTAGCAACTCCTACTGCTGCCAATATTGCGATGCCTACGGCGGCAAGCAACGCAACCCCTACTGCCGGAGGAGTCTCTGAAGCAGAAATTAATGCGTTGAACGAGAAAATTGTCAAAATGCAAGCTGAAATCGATGGCTTGAAGAAACAGCTAACTCAAGTTGTTACCTTTATCAAACAAAAAATAAAGTAGCGTTTGTATTCATTATTATTATCGCAGCCGAAATACCCCGTTCATCATACTGGGTGTGCTATTAAAAGCGGGTAAAAATAGTTAATTCAAAAATACTTATCTTGACAAATGATCGTTGACAACAAAATTCAAAAACAGGAAAAAACTACATAAACTACATATAGGGGTAATTAATAAATTGCCTCTATATTTAATTTTGTGTAAGTTTTATAGGTGCCTCTTCAAAAATAAATATAGCAATCCGATTTGATTTCTGTTCGCGCAGCGTGGCGTAGCCATAATTATTTGCGTGGTGCACGTTCGCGTTGGCGAAGCCTCTCGTAGAGAAGCGAAGCGCAAGCGCGATAGGCAGGCAATAGTCAAGAAGGCTCTTTGAGCTATATTGATTTTTTCAAAAATAAAATATGAGTCCTATAGTATCAGTTGTTAGTCTACTGAAACAGTCCTAGACCAACTAAACCTGCCGCAGTTTGTTCTTAACCTAAGAAAAACAGCAGGCTTTTTATTGGTTAGTCTTCCAGACATACAATCTGCATCATAACTTGACAAATAACCTACAGATAGAAAGCAGTAATACGGAACATTTGCCAGATACAGTTAGTAAAAACATTTTTACTAACTTATGTTTTTATACCCAAATTAGTCTATTCAAAATTACATAGTTCCAGAGAAGATATGTATTAAAAAATTATTTTTATTAATACAAATTAAACAAATGAAATTATTATTTCATGATAATGATAGCCTTCGCACGGGAATACTAAGACATAGAAACAAGAATTATGAGCATAGGCTGCAATGTTAGTAGTATTAGATACATTATATGCGTTCCCTGGCTATCACATCACCGAGCAAATATACTCAGGTAGTAAAACTCTAGTTTATCGGGGCATTAGAGAACAAGACCAAAAACCAGTTGTTCTCAAATTAATGCGGAATGAATATCCTACGTTCGCGGAAATCGCCCAGTTCCGCAATCAGTATATCATCACCAAAAACCTCGATATTCCTGGCATACTCAAAACCTATAGCCTAGAAAGCTACCGTAACAGCTACATCTTAGTTATGGAAGATTTTGGCGGCATTTCCCTGCAAGACTGGCGAATAGAGAACAAGGAAAAAAAGGAAAACTATCTTTCTCTCAATGAGTTTTTCAATATTGCTATTAAAATTGCTTCTACCCTTGAGAGACTACATCGCGATCGCATCATTCACAAAGACATCAAGCCTGCCAACATCCTAATAAACCCTACCACAGATGAAGTAAAAATCATCGACTTTAGTATTGCCACCCTCCTACCAAGAGAAATTCAATTTCTCACGAATCCCAACATCTTAGAAGGTACTCTGGCTTACATTTCTCCAGAACAAACTGGAAGGATGAACCGGGGTATCGACTATCGCACTGATTTTTATTCCCTTGGTATTACCTTCTTTCAACTCCTCACCGGACAGTTACCCTTCACGACTAAAGATCCGATGGAGTTAGTTTACTCTCATATCGCCAAACAACCGCTAAAAGCCAGCCGCATTAATTCTAAGATTCCAGCAATTTTGTCTGAAATTATCAATAAGCTGATGGCGAAAAACGCCGAAGACCGCTATCAGAGTGCTTTGGGGTTAAAGCATGACTTGGAGGTGTGCCAAAAGCAGTGGCAAGAAACAGGAAATATTGCACCCTTTGAAGTAGGAATGAGGGACATCTCAGACCGTTTCGTAATCCCTGAAAAACTCTATGGTCGTCAAGGTGAAGTTGAAACCCTACTCGCTGCTTTTAAGCGTGTAACAGAAGGGGCAACAGAAATGATATTAGTCGCGGGTTTCTCTGGCATTGGCAAAACTGCTGTCGTCAATGAAGTCCACAAACCTATTGTGCGACAGCGTAGTTACTTCATCAAAGGAAAATTTGACCAGTTTCAACGTGACATTCCCTTATCAGGATTGGTGCAAGCTTTTAGAGATTTAATCGGGCAACTACTCTCAGAAACTGATGCCCAAATACAACTATGGAAAGCCAAAATCCTGCGGGAATTGGGTACACAAACTCAGGTAATTATCGATGTAATCCCAGAACTCGAACAAATTGTTGGTAAGCAAGCTCCGGTTACAGAACTCTCTGGCAGTGCTGCCCAAAATCGTTTCAATTTATTGTTTCAAAAATTCATTCAAATCTTTACAACTAAAGAACATCCCCTAGTTATCTTTCTTGATGACTTGCAATGGGCAGATACAGCATCTTTAAAAATAATTCAGTTACTAATGTGTGAAAGTATTTCATCTTCTTTGGCAAGAAATGTAGAAGACACACATGAGAATCAGGGAGGTTTATTGTTAATTGGTTCTTATCGAGACAATGAAGTTTTCAAAGTAGATCCGCTTTATTTGACACTACAGGAGATTGAAAAAGCCGGAGCAGCTATTAATACAATCACCTTAGCATCTTTAAATCAAGGTGATTTAAATAATCTCATTGCTGATACTCTGCATTGTGCTGAAGCAATCGCAGTTCCGCTCACCCAAATGGTGTTTGCCAAAACCAAAGGCAACCCATTCTTTTCCGTGCAATTCCTCAAGTCTTTACACGATGATGGACTAATTGTATTAAACTTTGATGTTGGCCATTGGCAGTATGATATTTCCAAAGTTAAAGAGTTAGCTCTCACAGATGATGTAGTAGAATTTATTGCCCTACAAATAGAAAAATTGCCAATATATACCCAAAAGATTTTAAAACTAGCTGCCTGTATTGGTAATCAATTTGACTTAAATAGTCTAGCGATCGTCAACGAAAAATCTGTAGTAGATACAGCATCAGATTTGTGGCAAGCATTACTTGAGGGACTAATCTTACCACAGACTGAAAATTACAACATCTTTGCGAAAGAAAATACTAATCAAGAATTCATTGTTCATGGAATAGAATCTATAGAATTTTCCAGTTCTAATTTACAGCTACCTAAATATAAATTCGTACACGATCGAGTGCAGCAAGCAGCTTATTCTTTGATTCCTGAAGAACAAAAAAAGCCAATTCACTTAAAGATTGGGCTACTTTTATTAAACAATATTCCAGTTGCAGAACATGAAGAAAAGATTTTTGAACTTGTCAATCAGTTTAATATTGCAGTAGAATTCATCTCTCCTCAAACTAAACGAGATGAACTAGCCCAGATGAATCTAACTGCTGGAAGAAAAGCTTTAGCATCAACAGCTTATACATCTGCTGTGAAGTATTTAACTACCGGCATCCTACTGATGACCGATGATAGCTGGGAGACTAAATATAAGCTCATCCTAGCTTTGTATGAGACAGCATCAGAGGCAGCGTATCTAGCTGGCGACTTTAGGCAAATGGAGCAATTAGTAGAGGTAGTATTGGCACGAGCGAAAACACTGCTGGAGAAAGTAAAAGTTTATGAAATCAAAATTAAAGCCTATGGAGCGCAGAACCAAGCACTAGAATCTGTCAGGACTGCACTAAGTGTTCTAAACTTATTGGAAGTTGAGTTGCCTGAAAAGCCGAGCCAGTCAGATATTCAGCTAGCGATCGCTGAATTAACATCAAATTTAAATGGAAAGCGTATTGAGGATTTAATTGACCTGCCAGAAATGACGGCAAAACAAACATTGGTAGTTATGCAGATTCTATCCAATGCACTTTTTTTCGCCTATGCAGTCACTCCTGAACTTTTTCTACTGATTGTTATTAAACAAATCAACTTGTCGCTCAAATACGGCAATGCTCCCTTGTCCGCCTTTGCATACGTTCTTTACGGAACGATCCTTTGTAGCGGAATGGGAGATATTCAGTCTGGTTATCATTTTGGCAAACTAGCTTTAACTTTGGTGGCTAAATACAACGCTAAAGAAGTTGAAGCAAAAGTTATGGTAGTATTTCATGCAGGTATCCGGCATTGGAAAGAGCATCCTAAAGAAACATTAAATCCTGTACTGGAGGCTTACTCTCTGGTGATGGAAACGGGTAATTTAGAATTTGCAGCCACAGCTCTTCAGTCTTATTGCTTCTGTTGTTATTCCATAGGTAGAGAACTGACAGAGCTGGAACCCGAAATAGCAAACTACAGCAATGCCCTGAAGCAAATTAAGCAAGAAAGAGCCTTTAATTGGAATTGCATCTATCAACAGAGTGTCTTAAATTTATTGGGGGTTGGAGAAGATCCTTGCCGTTTAATTGGTGAAGCCTATGATGAGGAAAAAATGCTGCCGCTTCACTTGGAAGCCAAGGATGGAATCGGACTTTTATATCTATATTTCCACAAACTACATTTATGCTACTTGTTTCAGCAGTTCCCTCAAGCAGCTGAAAATGCCACCCTGGCAGAAAAGTATTTAGATAGTGGTACAGGGCAACTGGTTGTTCCTTTTTTCTATTTTTACGATTCTCTGGCTAAACTAGCAGTGTATACTGACGCATCTGATTCAGAACAAAAGTGCATTCTCGATCGGGTGCAAGCTAATCAGGAAAAGATACAATATTGGGCATATCATGCCCCAATGAATAATTGGCATAAATTTTATTTGGTGGAGGCAGAAAGATATCGGGTTGGAGGGAAATATCTTGAAGCAATGGAAGCATACGATCGTGCTATCTCCCTAGCTCAAGAACATGACTATAAGAATGAAGTAGCTTTGGCTCAGGAACTTGCAGCTAAATTTTATCTAAAATGGGATAAGCAAAAAATTGCCCAAACCTACTTGATTGATGCCTACTATGGATACGTTAATTGGGGAGCAAAAGCCAAAGTTGATGATTTGGCAAAACGCTATCCTCAATTACTTGGTTCTATATTCCAGCAAGAAAAAGTAAGTATCAACTCCAGCAAGGAAAACACTTCTTTCAATAACACATCTATATCATCTTTATCTACTCTGAGTAATCATCAAACTGTTATTGGTTCGAAGACAAGTATTTCTGACTCTTTGGATTTAGCCGCATTCATTAAAGCATCTCAAGCACTCTCTGGAGAAATCGAGCTTGAACGATTACTTTCTACTTTAATGGAAGTTGTAATGGAGAATGCAGGAGCTTCTAAATGCGCTTTAATTTTAAGCGAAGGCGATAATTTAGCATTAACTGTCACAGCGGTTTGTTCAAGTTCCAACTTTGAGCAAACCTACACTGAGTTCCCATCAACTTACCTTGAGTCAAGCTATGATGTTCCCGTTACTTTGATTAACTACGTTAAACGCTCTAGAGAAATCTTGGTTATTGATGATGCAAGGGCTGTTTCTTTTCTAGCAAGTGATAACTACATTATTAGTGAAGAACCTAAGAGTTTGTTGTCTATACCTCTTTTAAATCAAGGTAAATTGATTGGGATTATTTACCTAGAAAATCATCTGACAACAGGAGCATTTACACGCGATCGCGTAGAAGTACTCAAACTCCTCACCACTCAAGCAGCAATATGCTTAGAGAATGCTATCCTCTACAAAAATTTGGCCAAAGCTAAAGAAAGCTTAGAGGAATACAACCATACCTTAGAAGAAAAAGTTCAGGAAAGAACGCAGGAACTCAACGACAAAAATAACTGTTTACAAGAGACTCTACAGGAATTACAGCGTACCCAAATTCAATTGATTCAAAGTGAAAAAATGTCTTCTCTAGGACAAATGGTAGCGGGCATTGCTCATGAAATAAATAACCCTATTAACTTTATTCATGGCAATATTAATCACGCTGGTGAGTATGTCCAAGACTTGCTTGACTTGCTAGTTATTTATCAGCAAGAATATCCCCATCCTTCGCCTTTAATTGAGGATAAATATGAGGAAATTGATATAGATTTTCTATCAGAAGACTTGCCAAAGATTCTAGATTCAATGAAAGTTGGTAGTTCGCGTATCCGAAATATAGTTTTGAGCTTACGTAATTTTTCTCGTCTAGATGAATCTGAGATGAAGCCTGTAGATATTCATGAAGGGATAGACAGCACCTTAATGATTTTGCAACACCGACTTAAAGAAAAAAGCAATTTTACTGAGATTGAAGTCATCAAAGAATATGGGAAATTACCGGAAGTTATTTGTTACCCTGGTCAACTAAATCAGGTGTTTATGAATATTCTGAGTAATGCAATCGATGCTTTAGAAGATTCATTCGTCATTGATCATCAATCGCTGGTAAATGACAAAGAACAAGTAAGCAAGGATATAAAGTCATCATCGACTTCTCATTTAGTAGGAAAAATTCACATTTTTACTGAACTAACAGATTCTAAGACGGCAATAATTCGGATTGCTGATAACGGTTCTGGTATGACAAAAGCAGTACAGCAAAAAATATTTGACCCATTTTTCACCACTAAATCAGTAGGAAGTGGCACAGGGTTAGGGTTATCAATTAGCTATAAGATTATTGTGGACAAACACAAAGGTAGTTTAACCTGTGATTCTACGCCAGGAGAGGGAACTAAGTTTACTATTGAGATACCAATGCAACAGTTAGACGGCTAGATTAGTAATCTGTCAAGCCAAAATGTAAGACTTTAGGGACAATTCATGAATTGCCCCTACAACAAATGTTGTTTTTCAAATCGTTCCTATTTAATCCTTTCTGTCAATGCGTAATCCCTATAGCAATCTTAAATCATTTGTGAAAGAGAAAATTGCTGAAACGCTTTAAGATACGTACTTTTAATCTCAATATTTTCTCAAGTTTGAATTCGGATTGCTATATATTCATTAAAATAGCCCTGACAGCTCGCTAAAAGACGGGTGTAGTTGTCATATTCACTAGAGGCTCTTCACGCACACGTCTTCCTGTAACTACCATCTTGACACCATTAGCAGGGGCAAGTGCAAAACCTCGACGTTGAGGACGCTCTTGGCGCTTACCAACTAGATTGAGTTGATAGCCTGACAGGACTTTTGCTAATACTAACTTCATTTCAAACATAGCCAAAGCTTCACCTATACAGCGACGGACTCCACCACCAAAGGGCAAGAATTCATAGGTAGAAAATTCGTGTTCTAAAAAGCGTTCTGGTTTAAATTGCTGAGGTTGGGGATATAAATCCTCACGCTGATGAGTCAGGTAAATACTGGGAAGCAGTAATGTTCCAGAAGCTAAAGGATGTCCTAGTAGTTCACAGGGTTCTTGGACTAGCCTGGGGAACGCAAACATCGTAACAGGGTGAATTCGCAAAGTTTCATTACAAACAGCCGTGAGATAAGGCAGTTGGAAGATCCTCATAGGATCTGGGGAATCACCGAGAGAATCAAGTTCCTGAAGCAATTTCTCTTGGACTTCCGGTAAATGATGAATCCAATACAATCCCCAAGCCATTGCTGTTGCCACTGTTTCATGTCCTGCTATAATCAGCGTCATTAAATCATCGCGCAGCTCTTGATCTGTCATGGGGTTACCCGCTTCATCTCGTGCTGACATCAGCAACGATAAGATATCCACGCGATCTGGATTGGGTTGCTCCCGACGTTGAGCAATTTCAGCGTAAAGCAATTCATAAATTTGTTGCCGTTGACGCAGAAACCATCCCCAAGGACTCCAAGCTCCTAAATCTTGTTGTAGAAAGGGGAAAAAGAGAAAGCTAGAAGTCAAGGGTGAGCCAAAGAGATCCAGAAGCAACGTCATTAAGCGCTTGATTTCGTGATAATATCCTCCTTCATGCAAGCCAAAGATAGCCTGCAAAATAATTTGCAGAGAAATCTCCTGCATTGCAGTACGAGCTAAAAAGGGCTTATTTAGTGGTAACTGACTCAAAACTTGTTCAGTCAAATTAGAGATCAAAGAACCATAGGCTCGCATCCTTTCGCCATGAAAAGAAGGCATTATGAGTTGTCGCCGACGTTTATGGCGTTCACCGTTCAGCATTAAGAGTGAATATTCCCCGGCTAAGGGTTCAAAAACTCTGTTCCCTTCACCAACGAATATAAACTTCTTCCTATCGTTAGTGAAAATTTCCTTAATTGCTTGAGGATGGTTCACGAAAACCACAGTATCCCCAAAACCAATTACCTCAGCAGTAAAAATATCGGGATATTGTTGAGCTGCATTTTCCATAAAACTAACAGGGTTTGCAACCCACTGGATTTTCTGGAGTAAGGAGGGAGTTTTGAGTGGATTAGGTAGTTGGATTTTATTTTTCATACTGAAATTGTGTTACTTTTTATCGTTGATTTTGGATTAATATTGATTAACTTTGAAGCAGTAAAATTTCACATGCTCCCAACTACGCTTTAAAAAAAAATTATTGAGAGCATTGTGAAAAATATTAACTGAAATGGTATTTTTTCAGGATGGTAATAAAACTTTCGTATTGCTTTGAGGTTTATCTAGCTCCAAAGTTTCTACTAACTCCAGCCTTTCTACAGTTTGATAGCGAGCTGAATTAAAGTACCAATCGAGATTTCCGCGTATCCAGGCGTACATTCCTGATATGTATTTTGCGAGTTCAGCATCTAATTCTTCTCCAAAAGAGGGCAAAGATGCTTGTAATTTAATTAGTTCTTGTACCTCTCGATCGTGGATTTCGATTGCACGCTTAATCGCTAATTCTAGAGGTATTTGCTGTTGATAGTGCAATACTAATACTAGATTGTGAACATCACCACTTGCCATTTCTCTAGCATACGAAAAGATATCATTACACCAGGCAAGAATATTAATTGTCTTCTCCTTGAGTTTTTTGAAGATGTCGTGCTGTCGTAAAATATCAGGAATCAACAATTGATCGCAAAATTCAATCAGTACTACGGTAAGATCGCCAGCTGAACTGAAGTTCCGTATTCTGATATAAGTATCAATATCCGGTATAATTTCCTGTGCGCGGTTACTTGCTTCCTCTACACATCCGGCAAAGTATTCCTCAAAGCTACAAACAAAGTGATGGAACCATTTTATGCTCCCTATTTGGAGCATCCGTTGTCGGAGGTTACTTAAAGCATAGCTAAGATGTATGTCATTGCTTTTAAGTTCTGCTCCATTTAATACTTCAATAAATCTCTTGTGAAAAAGCTTGAGTACTTCAGGTTTTTGTCCTAAATCTGACATATCGCATTGGTCATCCCAAATAAACAGCCAACTGAACAAGTCACTAGCAATCTTTATTTTTTCTAGATCACAGTAAGGATAAGCACCTGCTACTAGCTTGAAAAAATTTGACTTTGTGAAGCGTTGATAAACTGATTCATTTGCTAATAAATTAAAGCGAGTTACCCATTCAAGAGCGTACTCTTCTAAAACATCAACATGATCATTGATATGAGATGAAAATGGACAGTATAAATCAGAGGAAAGTGGTTCCTTCATAGAAATATATTAGTTATGAGTAGCGAACAGAAATTACAAAAGAAGAAAATTAATAGACTCATAGAGAGTCTATATAAATCTTTTTGAAATTCAGTTTAAGCCCATACGCTCCACAGTATGGAAATGATATCTACGTTGCTTTGAGTGGTACGTAAATTTATCTGAATATTTCAAAACTTAAGCAGTATTGTTAAACTTTCTTTGAAAGAAGATAACCGCAATTACACGTAATTATATTTTTTTTCAAAAATAGTAATATTAGAGACTATTCATAATAAATGCTGTTGACTAACTGAAAAAAATAACTTATGTTATCCACTTAATTGTTCTGAGATAGCACAATTTTATAAAAAGGCAAGGGTAATAATCACTAATTTTAGAGCGATCGCCTTCATGAAAGAACAGCTTCAACTCTAGTGAAAGTGCAGATTTATATAGGAATCATATTTGATTTTTGAAAAAGACTACGAGATAATACTGAGGTAAATATCGGTCTAAGAGTGAACCATG
>NZ_JAAGOG010000069.1:0-36102 GCF_010747425.1 Nostoc sp. UIC 10630 | reverse complement strand
TCAATTGCACTGTTGAAGTGCAAGTTTAAAGCTCAAAGCTTGAACGTTCGAGCAAAAAGGTCGGAGTTCCGAGTTCAAACGCTCAACGTTCGAGCAAAAAGGTCGAAGTTCCGAGTTCAGAGGCTCAACGTTCGAGCAAAAAGGTCGAAGTTCCGAGTTCAAAGGCTCAACGTTCGAGCAAAAAGGTCGAAGTTACAAGTTCAGAGGCTCAACGTTCGTATTCTAATCACTAAAAATTGAGAATTTATAAAGTCAACTCAATGAACTAAGGCTCAAATCGCCATTTTATACTTGCATCTTAATCAATAAAGTTAATGAATTAGTTCCAAAATTGAAAATTTGAGTTGAGAAAGATGTAACTGATGTTCTTCCTCTTTGCGTTGTAAGTAAATTGGCACGAAAAAACCCAAGTATGTTACGAAATGTAAATAGGCTTAAAGCCCTTACTAATGGCCAATACTTCGACTACGCTCAGTACAAGTGACAAAGGACAAATAACAGCCTTCTCCTGTCGGAGACGCTACGCGAGCGCCAGTTACTTTTAATTGCGCCGACCTACTTACTTGGAATTATGGCCTTTAAGTTGATAATTCAGCACTTGTGGGTTGATAATAAGGAGGCTTTGATAATCAAAGTTAAGTTGATGGCAGATAAGACAACTCCGATTTATACCTGAATCGAGAGCTGAAAATCTACTGATTATGATCTAGATAT
This sequence comes from Nostoc sp. UIC 10630, assembly GCF_010747425.1. Classification (NCBI taxonomy): domain Bacteria; kingdom Bacillati; phylum Cyanobacteriota; class Cyanophyceae; order Nostocales; family Nostocaceae; genus Nostoc; species Nostoc sp. UIC 10630. The sequence continues at coordinate 35,388 of NZ_JAAGOG010000069.1, read as the reverse complement.
ATTTGCTCCAGAAACAGAAATTGCAGTACTTTAACTTCTGGCGATCGCTATTTTAGAGGAAGCTTTACGCTGTAGCCGTGAAATAAATCAATCTCAAGTTGGGGCTTGGTTATTGAGCCAGTTTCAGCAAAAGGATGATTATTAATTTTTCTCAAATTACTTTTGTGTTGTTAGATACTGCTTACTGAGCAGGATTACTTAATAATCAAAATGATTTACATAGTAAAACCGTACAACTTTCCCAAGCTGTACAGCCTGCTCAAATTAGTTATAAGTGAAATAGGACTTTGCGTAGGCGTAGCCCGCCGTAGGCATCGCATCTACACCGTTATGAAAGAAAAGTTACCGTTTTTGATTGATTTTAGTTCCGATGAGCCAAAGCTTTACCCAAGGTGGGAGTCAAGCGTTTGTTAAAAAAATGTTAGAAGTAGAGAGGTTAGAGGGAATGACGTAGAAGGTGAGTGCCTTAAAGTACTCCTGAAAGCCATTCCTTTAATAAGTTTTGTGTAGAATTTGGTGGTGAGGTCATTTACTTGATTCTCAATTGCAACAATCCAGGTTTCATTTATGAGTCAGTCTTTTTCTCAAAACCAAGCAAGGCGAAATCGTCAACAAAAGCTGTGGCCACAAAAATGGAGTTTAAAGACTAAAGCAATAGTTTGGGCACTAAGCATCAGCGTACTTCCTGTGTTTGCAATTGGGATAGCTACTTACTTCTATGGGATTAATTTAAGTAGCAAACAAATACCGCAAGTAAGACTTGAGAGGGCAAAAAGTTCAACAGAAACTGAAGCTCTACAGAGACAACTGTCACTCTTGTTAACTGGTATGGGGGTAACGGCAATCTTAGCAGGTGCGATCGCTGTTTTTGTGACTAATCGAGCTATGAGTCGAGTTAGCAACATTGCTGCAACTTCTAATGATATCAAAAATAGGCTACGTCCAGACAGTGAGTTTACTCAAACTTTCATCGCTAACGAAGATGAATTAGTGATGTTAGAGAGAAACATCAGCTTATTCACAGAACTGCTTTCAGTTTTGGTACAAGAGAAAGAAGCCGAAGCTGATTATTCTCAACTATTAACGAAAATTACCCGTTGGGTTCGAGAATCATTTAATGAAGAAGATGTTCTCAAAACTACCTCAGAAGAAATTCGTAAAGCTTTAAATATTGACCGTGTAGCCATCTTTTGCTTCAATTCCAACTGTAATGGCACCTTTATCGTCGAATCAGTAGCACCTGGTTTACCGAAAATACTAGGGGTTACCGTCTCCGATCCTGGCTTCGAGGTAGGGTATATAGAAAAATACCGGAATGGTTGCACCCGTGCTATTGATAATATCTATCAAGCCGATCTCAGTGATGGTGATATTGAGTTGCTCAAGCAATTTGCTGTCAAATCTAATTTAGTAGCACCTATTTTCAAAGGCAAACAGCTATTCGGTTTATTGATTGCACATCAGTGTTCTAGAGTTCGCTTTTGGCAGCAATCTGAGATTGATTTATTCGCTCAGATAGCTATGCAGGTGGAATTTGCCCTTGACTACGCCAAGCTTTTAGAAGAGGTAGACACCAAAGCAGATAAAGCTCAGATATTTATAGAAATTACCCGCAGTATTCGCGAATCGCTCAACGAAGAGGATGTTCTGAAAATCACTGTAGAAGAGGTTCGCAAAGTACTTAGTACTGACCGAGTAATGGTTTATAGCTTTAACGCTAATTGGTCTGGAACTGTGATTGCCGAATCAGTGATTCCAGGTTATCCAAAAGTTTTGCGGTCTGAAATCCAAGACCCATGTTTCGGTCAGGGTTATGTAGAAAAATATCAGTCTGGTCGCGTTGCAATCACAAACAACATTTACCAAGCTGGTTTGGCTGATTGTCACATTAGCCTGCTCGAATCTTTTAGTGTGAAAGCAAATTTGGTTGCACCCATTCTTAAAGATGAACAGCTATTTGGCTTATTAATTGCTCATCAATGCTCCAGACCGCGTGATTGGCAACAGCCTGAAATTGATTTATTTGCTCAGATAGCTATGCAAGTAGGATTTGCTCTCGACCATGCAAGACTGTTGCAACGCATCGAGGCTGAGGGTGTGCAAAGTCAGTTGCTGGTGGATACTATTGGCAGCATTCGTCAATCGCTCAGCGAAGAAGATGTCCTAAAAACCACTGTCGAAGAGGTTCGCAAAGTACTTAGTACAGATCGAGTGATGGTTTATAGCTTTAATGCTAATTGGTCTGGAACTGTAATTGCCGAATCAGTTGTTCTCACCTATCCAAAAATTTTGCGGGCTGAAATCGAAGATCCATGTTTTGGTCAAGGCTATGTAGGAGAGTATCAGTCTGGTCGCGTTCTGGCAATAAATAACATTTACGAAGTCGGTTTAGCTGATTGTCACATTAACTTACTCGAATCCTTTGGTGTGAAAGCAAATTTGGTAGCTCCCATTCTCAAGGATGAGCAGTTGTTTGGTTTATTAATTGCACATCAATGCTCCAGACCCCGTGACTGGAAACAATCTGAGATCGATTTATTTGCCCAGATAGCAATGCAAGTAGGATTTGCTCTCGACCATGCAAGACTCCTGCAACGAATCGAGGCTGAAGCTATGCGAAGTCAATTATTGGTGGATATTACCCGCAGCATTCGCCAATCACTCAAAGAAGAGGATGTCCTGAAAACTACTGTGGAAGAGGTTCGGAAGGCTTTGAGTACTGACCGAGTACTAGTTTATAGCTTTTATGCTAATTGGTTCGGAATTATCATTGCCGAATCAGTGGTTCCAGGTTATCCCAAAGTTTTGCGGTCTAAAATCCACGATTCTTGTTTTACTCAAGGCTATATAGAAAAGTACCAGTCTGGCCGTGTTGTCGCAATCAACAACATTCATGAGTCAGGTTTGGCTGATTGTCACATTAAACTGCTCGAATCCTTTGCTGTGAAAGCAAATTTGGTCGCACCCATTATCAAAGATGAGCAGTTATTTGGCTTGTTAATTGCACATCAGTGTTCTGGGCCCCGTGATTGGGAACAGCCTGAGATTGATTTGTTTACCCAGATAGCAATGCAAGTAGGATTTACTCTCGATCATGCTAGGCTCCTACAAGCGTATCAAGCTACTGAAGCTAACTCTAATTAATAATGAAAAGAAAGATTTTTATCTTAAGGCAATTCATGTATACGCATACTGTTAAACCGAAGCAAGCTACGCGGAGCGTACAGAAGCAGCGACTCTACAAGAAACGCTCCGCATATAGTAGCCTATTTATGAATAGTCTCGCGCTCTTTATTAGCAGGTTCCTTATCTTTGAATAAGTCAGCTGCCGTTAGAAGTAACTCCCTTAAGGTTTGTTTGATTTGGCGCTCTTTTCTGGCTAGAGATGTACCAGCTTCACCTAATTTGTCTTCTAGCTGCGATCGCTTCTGTTCTACCTGTATAGCTACAGACTCAGCTTGGGGACGAGCTTTATCGTACCAGTGTTTAGCCTCGTCTAGATAATCTTGAACCTCCATAGAACGTCCGCCATAACGTGCAGCCATATTCGCTCTGACAATAGCTAGCTGCGCTTGCAATTGCGCGTAACGTTTCTTTAATAACCCGACTTCTTCACTATCTTTAATGGCATTGACAGCAGAATCAATTGCAGTTTTAGTACTAGCTGGTTTTTCTTTACCCGTCTCTTCAATCTCTGCCAAGATTACATCAACCTCTTGCTGGAGTTGTTCTTCTTCACCATCTAATTGAGCTTGGAGCCGCTTTATATCTGTTTGAGTTTTAGCAATAGATTCGTGTCTTTGAGTATTAATTCCTTCTAGCGCTCCTTCAATAGAAGCTGTCACTTCATCTTTAAGTTCGCTACCTTTTTCTTGGAAGTTTTCAATGACAGCAGAAACAGCATCTCTAACCAAGCTACGAAGTTCAGTAGAACCTTGTTTAAACTCAGAGCCTACTTGAGAAACTGCGGATTTAACAATTTCTCGAATCCGATCGGTTCTTAATTGTCCAGTTTCTTTAGCTTGTTGTAAGTCTGCTTGAATTTTTTCTTTGATATTGTTAGGCATTTTCAACTCTTAGAATTTAACTAATTGGGATAAAACTTTCTAGAAATGTTCTTACATCCACATTATGGCGTAGCCAGATCGGGCTTGGTACTTCCTTTAGATAGAAAATTACAGTTCCAAAGAGGTGAACTGTCAATACTGCTCGGTTAAGAATATTTGCACGAGCTGAAACCCAACAAACCCTACAAAAGATTGGGTTTCGTTACTCAAACCAATCTACAAATTTTTATTTTTAGAAAAAAACTACGCAGTATTGGTTGAACTGTAACATAGTGCCAATTTGTGAGATGATTAATGTTTGTTGGTAGTAATTGACAGTGAAATATGTGGCGAGTAAATATTACTTGTTCAAGTGATGCCTGGAAGCTCTATGGTACTGAATTCAAAGCGATCGCTCAGAAGTATCAAGGAGAATTAATTGGTTCCAAAAAAATGCCAGACGGTACACGCATCATGTCTTATAAAATTGAGGATGTTAGCGATGCAGAAGCCTTTCAAGAAGATTGTGCAAATTTTGCAGGATTTACAACTGACTTTGAATCCCTGTAGTAATTGATTCTGATACAACCAGTATTCGAAATCAGGAGACGTTGATTGAAAAAACTACTCACATTAGTATTAGTAACATTTCTGCTATTGTTCAGCGCTTTTACTATGCCTGCTATGGCAGCAGACATAGTTAACGGTGAACAAATATTTAGTCTTCATTGTGCTGGTTGTCATATTAACGGCAGCAACATAGTTAGGCGGGGTAAAAATCTCAAAAAGCAAGCGCTGAAAAAGTATGGTATGGATTCACTAGAGGCAGTTACATCTATAGTTACCAATGGTAAAAATAATATGTCAGCCTACAAAGATCGACTTACTGAACAGCAAATTACAGATGTTGCTGCTTACGTTCTCGAACAAGCTGAAAAAGGCTGGCGTTAGAAAGTTAGGAGTTAGGAGAGATGCGAAAAATCTGTGTCTGTACAAGAGTTAGGAGTTAAAAAATTAGCAGTTATTAACTCTACTCGTCGTAAATCATTCATAATAAAGTAGAAAAGTGAAAAGGCTGTAAAAAACCGCTTTTCAACTCACTAATTATTAAATCTGCTCACTTCCAACTTCTAACTCCGAAAATTGAAAATGAACTTACCCGCAGCGAGCCGTCTCCAATTCACTCCCGATTTAAACATCTGTCGCATATTAAATGGTATGTGGCAAGTCTCCGGCGCACACGGACAGATCAATCCCCAAGCTGCCATTGAGACTATGTTCAAATATTTAGATGCAGGCTTTACCACTTGGGATTTAGCAGATCATTATGGCCCTGCTGAGGACTTTATTGGTGAGTTGCGCTGTCAACTAATTGATACTCGTGGCAAAGACGCTTTATCTAAGGTGCAAGCCTTCACAAAATGGGTGCCTCGTCCAGGTAAAATGACAAAGAAACTGGTCGAGGAAAACATTGATATTTCCCTGAGAAGGATGAATGTAGAATCGTTAGATTTGATGCAATTCCACTGGTGGGAATATCAGGATAAAAATTATCTAGATGCCCTGAAATATATGGCGGAACTCCAGACTGAGGGTAAAATTAAGCATCTAGGTTTAACTAATTTTGACACGGAAAATTTGAAGCTGATTACTGAAGCAGGCATCAAAATTGTTTCTAATCAAGTGCAATTTTCTCTTATTGACCGCCGTCCCGAAGTTAATATGGCGGAATTTTGTCAGCAGCATGACATCAAGCTTTTTACTTACGGTACACTGTGCGGCAGCTTGTTATCAGAAAACTATTTGGGTAAACCGGAACCGCGAGGATCTGATCTGTCCACTGCTAGTTTGAAAAAATATAAAAATATGATTGATGCTTGGGGAGGTTGGCAATTATTTCAAGAATTGCTAGCTATTTTGAAGGAAATTGCTAATAAGCATAAAGTAAGCATCTCTAACGTGGCAGTGCGTTACATTTTAGATCAGCCAACTGTGGGTGGTGTGATAGTTGGTGCCAGACTTGGGGTATCTGAACATATAGAAGATAACGCCAAAGTATTTAGTTTTAGTTTAGATGCTGATGATCGCGATCGCATCAGTGCCGTATCTCGACAGTCACGAGATTTGTATCAGCTAATCGGCGATTGTGGCGACGAGTATCGGCGATAATTATCGGGAAACAGGTAATAATAGTATCTTCATGCTGATGAATTAAAGAAGACCGTGACCACTACACTGCACTGGCAAGAACGGGTTGGTAATCAAAGAGATTGGGTTTGGCGGGGCTGGCAAACCCGCTATACTTACATTCGCCCTAGCCAAAATAACCACAAAACACAACCTCTGATTCTGTTACATGGCTTTGGCGCTTCCATTGGTCATTGGCGACATAATTTAGAAGTGTTGGCTGAACATCACACAGTTTACGCCATTGATATGCTGGGTTTTGGCGCCTCTGAAAAAGCCGCAGCTAATTACAGCATTGACTTGTGGGTTGAGCAGGTTTACGATTTTTGGAAAACTTTTATCCGTCAACCGGCGATTTTAGTGGGCAATTCCAACGGTTCACTGATTTCCATGGCCGCCGCCGCCGCTCATCCCGACATGGTGCTGGGTATAGTGATGATGAGTTTACCCGACCCTTCCCTAGAACAAGAAGCAATTCCTCCCGTGTTGCGGCCGCTTGTCAGAGCAATTAAAAATGTGGTCGCTTCGCCATTAGTTCTTAAACCTGTGTTTAACTTCGTGCGTCGTCCAGGAGTGCTGCGTCGCTGGGCTAGTCTTGCCTACGCTAACCCAGAGGCGATTACCGATGAACTCATAGAAATTTTAGCTGGGCCTCCCCAAGACAGAGGTTCAGCGAGGGCTTTTAGTGCTTTGTTCAAAGCTGCGATCGGAATTAACTTTAGTCCCAGCGTTAAGACAGTATTACCAACCTTAACAATTCCGATGTTGTTAATTTGGGGACAAAAGGATCGGTTTGTTCCCCCAGCCCTTGCTAACCGATTTGCCCAATACAACCAAAAATTGGAAGTACTGAATTTAGCAGACGTGGGCCATTGTCCCCATGATGAATGTCCTGAGCAAGTCAACCAAGCTATTGTAGATTGGATTGAGAGATGGGTTAGCGTAGGCGTAGCCCGCCGCAGGCATCGCCAACCCCCTTACACTTTCCCAGCATTGCCGGAAATTGTCTAAGAGGGCCTTTGTTTATACCGCGCATTCATCAGCTAGCGTTGTCGGCGACTCTTTGAAGAGATAGATATGAGGCTTTTGTTATGCAATGGGAGCGATCGCGCCACCCAATATCTTTGCGACCATCGAATTGGGAGTTACTTAACACCTAAGCAATCGTGGCTTGGTTAGTGTCAACATCTGTAGTTCCATGCACAGAACGAGCTACAGAAATCATCTTATTAAGAATTTCTTGACTGGGAACTTTGCCTTTCAATACTACAGTGCTACCCGTTTGAGCAACCCAAAGGGTATTAACATCATCAAGTTGGGGATCTTGATCAAATGCCAAAGCTACCCGCTTTGCCAACCCACTTTGGTCATATTCGCCACTTAATCCCAGACGTTCTGGGGGTATGGATTGAGTAGCAGTAGGAGCAGCAGTACTACTAGGAGTTTGTGCTATTGACTGCGGAGTAGGATTTACTTCTGCATTTTGAGGTTTTTCCATTCCAAATAGTCTTTTTAACCAACTCATAAATATTTTTCTCCTAATTAGAGGCTTATTGAGTGGATTATAAAAGCTTTTCGAAAATGCCACATCTACCAATGAAAAGATATCCATTCCCTAAAATTCCTCCTTGCAGGATAATTTCTGTCCAATTTTTTATTTCTAGAGAATGCAATGAGTGCAGCTATTGAGTTTACAATAAAAGGTCGCACTGATAATTAGTGCAGTAGTACGCAACAACAGAAATCAACATACATTTGACAAAATGTCAAGAGTTTGTCACTCAAGGAATTTTGACTTTTGAATGAGTGAATTCTGCAAAGCGGTACTAGTTTCTGCGTTCCTCAAATCCTGTTCTAGCCTCTGTTGGCGAAGATGAAACATACCCTTTCAGTTCTCGTAGAAGATGAGGCGGGTGTTCTTTCCCGCATTTCTGGTTTATTCGCCCGTCGTGGTTTTAATATTGAAAGCCTTGCTGTTGGCCCTGCTGAACAGGGAGGAGTCTCCCGAATTACAATGGTTGTACCTGGTGACGATCGCGTGATCGAGCAACTCACCAAGCAACTATACAAGTTAGTCAATGTCCTCAAGGTACAGGATATTACCGAAACTCCTTGCGTCGAGCGAGAATTGATGCTTGTGAAAGTGAATGCTAGTAGCAGCAATCGCTCAGAAGTGATTGAACTGTCTCAGATTTTCCGGGCGCGAGTCGTGGATGTAGCAGAAGATTCTCTCACCTTAGAAGTTGTGGGAGATCCAGGTAAAATGGTAGCGATCGTGCAGGTGTTGCAAAAATTTGGTTTAAGAGAAATCGCCCGCACTGGCAAAATTGCCCTGACTCGTGAGTCAGGTGTGAATACCGAGTTACTCAAATCTTTGGAAGCAAAAGTTTAGTTGGGATTTTAATCAGCACATAAATCAAAGACAGCAGAAGTCATAGTGGCAATTGTTACTATGACTTTTGCTGAGGGACTATAAATATAAAAAATTGCAGGAGAATTTAGAGTGATAGCTCAATCGAACGCTGAGAGGATGTTTGAAAAGTATTATGTGAAACGAAACAGTCAAAGTCATCAAAGACCTAACCATTGACCCTCATCCCGACGCAAAAAGGCTGAATTCAAAGCCTCTCGACCTTTCGGGGAGAGGAATGGAAGTGGGGTTTATAGTATACTTTACAACTTTAAAATATTCTTAACCGAGTAGTATTGCAATATTTCCTTAATCAAATTATCAAATGAATTTTGGGACAATAATTTCTCAAGTTTTTCATATATTTAATTTCAGACTTATAAATTTAAATTAAATTTTATCGTTTAAATTTGCACTTTTATTTTGAAAATATGGAGATTGAATTCGTTAATTATTAATCTTGATTGCAATTTAGATACCTTTCCTTTGCTCTCAATAAGTATTGATATTTAAGTTTTCTACACTTAGCGCAATGTTATTTAAGTGCAAAGTTATACTATGAATGCCTAAGTAATTTAGCGCAATAAAATAAAACTATGTAAAGAAAAATGAACTAGGCTAAAACCCTTATATCTATAGCCTATTGCCTGTTGCCTATTTCCTATCGCCTGATCCCAACGACAATTATTTACGCCCACTTACTTATGCAGGCTGAAGCAATGCGAACGAAAGAACAATGGAAAATCGAGTTTTTTGACTGGTGTACACTGTAGCCAATACATCAGGGAGATTAAGAGAGATAATTTAACTTGTGTGTAGACCCTAGTCATAGCAGGAAGAGGAATGGAAGCGAGGTTTTGCAGATAAGAATGAAAAATCTGCTTCTCCATAAGTAGCTTGCGAAATTCATCATTACTTTGGCTAAAGATTGGATGTTTTCCTATATATTCAAGTAGATGTAATTTTTTACGTATAAATATAATTTATACTTATTAGTACCTCTGCTGTGGATATAGTATCAAAATTAACATCAAACCAAAATTTAGTTTCCCAAGGAATTAAAAATATGAACTCACCTGAAGAATACATCAATAATAATTCATCAAATATAGAAAAACAGAATTCGAATGCAAACATAAATGAGTTGCAATTTAGTAATAACAGTATGAGTGAAGATAGAAACTTAGATAAAGTTAGAGAAATTCTTTTTGGCAATCAAATACGGGATACGGAAAGAAGATTTACCCGTCTAGAAGAACGTCTAATTAAGGAATTGGGCAACGTGCGAGATGAAACAAGAAAACGTCTAGACGCTTTAGAAATTTATATAAAACAAGAAGTTGATTCTTTAACGCAGCGCCTAAAAAATGAGCAGGCCGAGCGTGACTCTCAGGTAAAATCAGTTGCTGAAGAAAGTAAAAGCATAGTTATATCTTTAGAAAAAAAGATTACTCAATTTGATGAACAATCAACTAATAGCCAACGAGAGTTACGCGAACAGATTCTCAACCAATCTAAAAGCTTACAAGATGAGATACAACAAAAATCTCAGGAAATAGTAGCTTTACTAGAACGGGAAGCTCAAGAACTTCGCAGAGAGAAAACGGATCGTTCAAATCTTGCTGCTATGTTTACAGAGTTAGCTATCCGGCTGAATGCAGAAAATAAGTCTTGAGTTAAGGAATTGTTTGAAAATTTTTTTCCTATGAATTTTGGCACTTTTATATTCTCCCTACCCCTATGAGAAAGGGGAAATTAAAAGAATTTAAAAGTTTTAAGACAAGAATACTTTCAAAATATCCTCTACTCTAAGGGTTAAAAAAATTTTACCTATCGGCGCATCTCTCCTGTTTACAACAGAATGCTTGCTACTTGATGATAAATTGTGAATTGGGGAATTTTGGTAATGAGTGACTATTCAAATAATCCAATACCGAAAGCATCCTCTGAAGGTTTGAACAGCAACAACCAAACCTTCGAACTTAATGATGAACTAACTATACTCCGTAGTTTGCTTCTGGATATTGAGCCGACTAAACTCAAAACACTTTATGAGCGATTAGAAAACCCTCAAATTCTACCAGAAGATATTAGCAAGATGCTTCCAGAAGCTGTTATCTTGCGCTCAAAGCAAGATAAACAACTTGGGGAAGTAATGGTATCAACTGTGGAAAATGCCATTGAAGTTTCTGTTAAACAAGACCAGAATGTGCTTTCAGATGCATTATTTCCAGTTATTGGGCCAGCTACTCGCAAGGCGATTTCCACGGCTCTTGAGGAAATGATGCAATCGATGAATCAAACTCTAGAACATAGCTTGTCTCCACAGAGCTTTAAATGGAGGCTAGAAGCACAACGCACAGGAAAATCATTTGCGGAAATTGTGCTGTTACGGACGCTAGTTTATCGAGTTGAACAAATCTTTTTGATTCATAAAAAATCAGGGTTATTGCTGCAACATTTAGTAACAACGCAGATAACAGTTCAAGATCCAGATTTAGTAGCTGCGATGTTGACAGCTATCCAGGATTTTGTCAAAGATTCCTTTAAGGTACAAAAAGTAGATGGGTTAAAAAGTTTACGCTTTGGAGAAGTCATAATTTGGATTGAAGAGGGGCCGCAAGCTCTAGTAGCAGCGATGATTCGAGGGAATCCTCCCCAAGAATTAAGGTTAGTTTTGCAAGAAGCGATAGAAAAAATTCACCTGAAGCTAGGTAGAGAAATTAAAAATTTTACAGGGGAAACAGAAGTATTTCAGGCCAGTCAGCCTTATTTAGAAGCTTGTCTGGTAGTTCAGTATAAATCTGCGGCTAAAAAAAATTATACCTATGCCTGGGCTTTCTTGGGCGCGATCGCGATCGCTTGTGGGACTTGGGGCTTTTTTGCAATCAGAGAACAACTTCGTTGGCAAGCATATCTCCAAAAACTCAACTCTCTGCCAGGAATTGTTGTGATTAACACCAAGCAAGCTTTTGGCAAATATTTTATTTCGGGAATGCGCGATCCCTTAGCAGTAGATCCCAATACACTAATACAACAAACAAATCTTAATCCCAAAATAGTAATTAGCCAGTGGCAACCTTATCTGTCTTTGGAGCCAGAATTTACTGCCAAAAGAGTTGAAAAATTGTTGCATCCTCCCCAAACTGTATCATTAAGGGTTGATAACAACGGTATTCTTAATGTAACTGGTTATGCACCCCGTAAATGGATTTTAGAAGCACGGAAATTATGGACATTTATTCCTGGTATTACCCAATTTCAAGACCAAAAACTCGTAGAAATAGAACTTAGCGAGTTAGAGTTATCTAAAATAAAGATAGAAAAAGAAATAATTTTTTTTGCAGAAGGAACAACTAAGTTGATGCCTGGTGAAATTGACAAATTGCCTAATTTGTTTTTATCAATCCGCAAATGTTTGGATATTGCCAAGTATTTAGGTAAAAATGTGCAGATTCAAATAATCGGACATACTAATAGTGCTGGAACAGAACGAAGAAATAGACCGCTCAGTCAAGCTCGCGCTAATAAAATTTTATCTTATTTAAAATCCCAAGGAATCAAGACAAACCAATTTCAAGCACTAACTGTAAGTTCTAGCCTAACTTCCCTGCCAGAATTAACGCCAGAATCTAAAGAATTTAATCGGAGAGTATCTTTCAAAATATTAATAAATAATACCTCTAAATAAAATTATATCAATTTATGGTTATCCAGAAGAAAATTTGTATGATAGGTGCATTTGCTACAGGTAAAACTAGTTTAGTAGGAGTGTTTGTCCACAGTATTTTTTCTGAAAAATATCATACTACTGTGGGTGTAAAAATTGATAAAAAAGCTATAGAGATTCAAGATAAAAAAATCAACCTTATCCTTTGGGATATCTATGGAGAAGATGAGTTTCAAGAATTACAAATGTCTTATTTGCGAGGTTCTGCTGGTTATTTATTAGTTGTAGATGGTACCAGATATAATACTTTACAAAAAGCTTTTGACTTACAAATAAAAATAGAAGATGCCATTGGTCGGGTTCCCTTTATTTTAGTCATAAACAAGTTGGATATAACGGATGAATGGGAAATTGAAGCTGCTGAGATAGATGATGTTACACAAAAGGGTTGGACTGTGATTAAAACAAGTGCCAAACATGGTATTGGTGTAGAAGAAGCTTTTCAAACTCTCGCTAAAAAAATATTGGATTGCTAAATGTTGGATGTCCCTGTTTTTGTAATTGCCTATATTCTAAATTTGCTAACAACAGAGTCTTCTCTTGGCTATCTGTTGGTTAATAAAGATGGTAGCCTCTTGACTTGGGGTGGAAAGTTGGCAGCTTATGGAATTACTAACCTCCATAAAGGCAAAAATGCAAAAGAGCAAGTTGTTTTTCTAGAAGGGTTACTACCATTAGATGATACTTCCATATTTCTACCATTCATCCAAACAGACTATGGCAGTTGTGTAGATGTTCATATATTACCGACGAAGGAAGCAGATTGGGTATTGCTGTTAGATAGTAGCTGTGATAGAGACTACCTCTTTCCTATTCAGCAAAAAGCAAATGATTTCAGACTATTACAGGAAAAATTAAATAGAAAGTTAAATTAATAAACTAGAGTCAAAATTAATTTATCATAATCAGGTTTAACTCATGAATACACCTATCACGGATGATATGCTCACAGCTTTGAACATTCTAGCGTTAGAGCAAATTGATGCAGGTTTATTTAAAATTATTGGTAATTTACCTAATTGGTTAAATCAATTTTCTTGTAACATTTTAGCATCAGGAATGAATATCTCAATACCGCAGGAAGAATTTTCTTTTTTAAATAATTTTTTAATTGATGCCGAAAAATTTTGGACTAACAATAATACTAAAAAACTCAGTTCAGGTTTATGGACTGAAATAGATGCAGATGGACAAGAATATCAATTTAAAGCTTATGCAATTTGTGTGAATAATAGAAAATTTTTATTAATCGAGGCTTTGGAAGATTCTGATCAAGAACAGCAGTCTGTTCTCCAAAAAGCTAGAGAATATCAATTGATTTATCAGCAATTACTTAAGGATAATCAAAAAAAAGATGTTCTAATTCATTGTCTTATCCATGATATAGCAGTAGAATTGAGCGCTATAAACTGCTGTTTTGCACTACTAGAATTTGAAAACTTAACGCCTAAAGGAAAAGAATATTTAGAAACTGGTATAAAGCAATGTCTAAAACAAGAGATGTTGATTAAAGATATTTTAGACGCTTTTTCTACTGAAGCAGCATTAACAGAAAATTCTCATATCGATATTGAAGAAGCACCTAATATCTTAAGTTCTATACAAGAGGTAATTGAATTTTCAAAACTGAACTTTGCCCTTAATAATATACAATTACAGCTTGCTACCAATATTGATATGACAGCAGACTGGAAAGTTATGGCAGATAAATCTCGTTTAGATAGAGTGATATCTAATCTAGTAGAAAATGCTTATAGATATAGTAAACCAGATTCTATTGTGACTATTGATCTACAACTGGATGGGCAAGATGTTTTAGTTACTATAGATGACTGTGGTTTGGGTGTACCGCCAGAAATGGAAAAGAATTTATTTCAAAAGTTTTCTCAAGGCAAAGGTAAATCAGGGAGAGCTGGTTTAGGTCTTTATTTTTGTAGAATCACACTTGAACGCTGGGGAGGTATGATTGGTTATTTACCTCGTCTTGAAGGTGGTTCTAGATTTTGGTTCCGCTTGCCTAGAGTAGCATCAGTGATGAGTTAAGAAGTGTCCTTAGTAATATTAATTACTTCTAATCGCGTGGTAAGCTACTTCAGATAAATTAGCAAATTCAATCCCGGAATTGTACGAGAAAGAGTCCATAAAACAAGAGTAATGTAAATTACACCTAAACTCCATTCATACCAAGCTAGTGCAGAGATGATGCCTGGTAAGTGTTCGTCTCGCAGGCGAATGTCGTTAAATCCTAATTTCACTAAGTTGTTGAGACTAAAATCATAGTAGTTGAGCCAGTTCCAACGGCGATCGCTCAGTAGAGGCATATATCGTTCACGAAATGTCTGATTCCTTGGTATCACTGGTAAACGCCCAATCAACAATCGTAACTGGCGAAATGTGCCATCTTCGGTGAAGTAAGAAACGTTCATTAAATCGTGATAGCGACCTTGTTGGTAAAGTCGGATCAATAATGCTAGTGGTACGGGGACAAGAATTATGAAAAGACACCCCAGTGTCAGCCAAGGCTGTTGAGCATTGCGAAAAATGGCTAGTAAGCTCAAGAATTCTAAAACGCTAAAACTGACTAATATCGCAATGGTTTCGTAGGATGTGGGAATAATTGGTACGGGATGGAGGCGGCGATAGCGATCCACTAGCCAAAATAGTAAGCCAAAATATGCGATCGCAACTCCTCCCACGCCAAACACTAACCAAAAATTTGTCCCATAGCCACTCAACAACAGCAGTACACTTAATCCCAACCAACTCCAAGCTTGCAGTAACCAACCACCAATAGAAAGGGATTCGCCAACAATTAAGCGATCGCTCAGTTGTGTGTATTTTTCTAAACCGATGTCTGCTAAAGTCAATAACTCACTACTGTTGCGAAAAGATTTTATCAGACGACGCTGGGCGATCGCTGCGGCTTGAGTTGGGGAAAAACCCAGTTTAATCAAACTTGCAACACTTGCACTATTAATATTTGTAGCTGTCAAACGGTGGCTCATTTCTACTAATCGCAGCTGTTGTTTTGTGTATTCCAGTTCATTAGCATCGGCAACTTGTTGTTGCTGACGGAAATTTTGCCCCAAATTCCGCAAGATATTTTGATTACCTTGCAATGTAGGAATGCAGAACATTTTACCAATCTGACCGGGATTACCTAAAATTTTTGCTTGGTTAGAGTTAAAAGTTAAACCAGGTACGCTTAGACAAGCTTCTGTAGAAAACCTGGCATCGCTAAAATCTGCTTGATTGAGAATGCTTGCACCTTGTAAATTAACTGATTGATTAAACTCCACTTCTCGAAATATGAGAGCTTGCTCAAAAGTCGCATCTGTTAAAAAGAGAAACTGATTAAAATTTGCTTTAGTAAACTGGGCTTGATTGGCAAAGCGGACATCAGAAAAATCAGCATTTTCTTGCCATTGCACACTACTGAATTTAGCCAATTGCTTAAAACTTGCCTGGTTGAAGTTAGCAGTCTTTTCAAAGATACTTCCTTGAAAATCAGCAAATTCCTGAAATTGGGTTTGTTTAAAATTAGCTTTTTCAAAAAAAATACTGCCCTGGAAATTGCTTGGTTGCTTGAATTTAGTATTACTAAAGCTGACGGGACGACCAAACCGGGTTTCAGCCCAATTCGTGGATTGCAGAAAAGTTGCACCTTGGGCATCCACAGACTGAAGAAAGAATGTATTAGAGAACTTCATTTCGCCATTGAAGCGAGTTTGCACGAGTTTCAAGACACCACGAAAGACAGCAATTTCACTGGCTGGGGTTGGCTCTGTTCCCAAAAGCGATCGACAATCTTTGGAGTTCGCTAGTGATTCTAGACAAATAAAGCGCAAACGTGCTAGTTCTTCTTTTTCAGTAGCTGTGAAAATCGGAGCAATAGCTTGGGCGTACAAGGAGGTTCTTAAACCCAAATCGCTACCCACAAAATCCCCTAAAATCAGGGCATAGCTGAGGTCTAAACCCAGAGGTTTTGTACCTAGCTCTTTTCGCAATAGTTGGTAAAAAGCATCACGAAAGCTAGCGTTTTCGGGGCGCAAATCAATCACCATCTTCTGCAAATCTACCGTAAAATTTCCTTCGCGGAGTGTTGGTGTATGTAGACGTTCTTGTAATAATTCCAGAGTCAGGAGTGTACGTTCTGGTTGTGTCTGCGCTGCTAAACTAGGTAGGGGGAGGAGGAGAAGTAAAACGCAAAGGAACGCAAAGGGAAGCGCAGAGGTACGCAGAGAAAGCTTTCTGGGTATCTTTGCGTTTAACCTCTGGGTGCATCTATGTTTAAAAAATAAATTATGCAAATTGTTCGATCATTCGTCGCTAATGAGTAGAACAATTTTACCCGTCACAGAACCGCTTTCAATTAGTTGGTGCGCCTTAGCCGCTTCTTTTAAAGGAAACTTGTGAGTAACATGAATTTTTAACTTGCCTTCATCGATCCAGGTAGCACATTGTTCGAGAATTTCTGCATGGTGCTGGAGGCTGTCTTCCAATCCTAGCAATGCTGGTGTCAGCATTAATTCTAAGCCAATGCGGAGATTGCGTAGTCTAGCAGTTTTCCAAACAGTATTGGCATCTGGTTCAAGAATCGTCACAATATCACCATATACTCGCACTGCGGGAAAGGTTTTGTGAAAGGTTTCGCCGCCTACGGTATCAAAAGCCAAGTCAACGCCTTCGCCGCCAGTCCAATCTAATACCGCTTGCACAAAGTCTGTTTGTTTGTAAAAAATTACATGGTCTGCACCAAGTTCTTTGACGAAATTAGCCTTTTCTTCAGAACCCACTGTGGTAGAAACAGTAGCACCTTTGAGTTTCGCCAATTGAATTGCTACATGACCGACACCACCAGCACCCGCATGAATGAAAACCCGTTCCCCAGGTGACAATCGTCCCCTTTCGTATAAAGCTTCCCAGGCGGTGATTAATACTAAAGGCGCTGCGGCTGCTTCGGCAAAGGAGATAGAGGCAGGTTTACGTGCCACAAACCGCTCATCTACAACGGTATATTCAGCATAATTGCCTTGGTGTGCGCCCAAGCCGCCATAGCAAAAATATACTTCATCGCCTGGGCGAAAACGCTGAACACCAGCACCCACAGCCTCAACTACACCAGCACCATCACATCCTAAAATTGCCGGCGTGCGATCGGGGTAGAAAGTGCCTCGGCTACGAAGTTTAGTGTCAATGGGGTTAATGCCAGCCGCCACCAAACGCACTAAAAGTTCAGTATTCCCTACGGGAACCGCAGGGTTTGGCACTTCCTGTACTTGCAGAACTTCAGGACTGCCAGCTGCTGTCATCAAGACTGCTTTCACTATTCTTTCCTCCTGGCTTTAGATGCACATTCTTATGCAACTTTAGCGCAAGAGGGTAGACACAAAGTTCTGTCTGAAGGAAAACTGCTGTATAGCCCAGGTTCAGTTAAGCAAATTTATCTGTTAAGGCAGGCAGGGGAGGCAGGGAGAGCAGGGGAAGAATCCGTAACTCCTAACTCAGCACGGGCTAAACGCCCCGCTACCGCTAACGAAACTGTATTGCTGTATAGCCAGAAATTAAATGACATCAAGACAAATTCATGTCATCAAGCAAGCTTGTCTACTGCACACTTACAAACTTGGTGTTAATTCCGCCTGTAAGTATAAGAGTGTGGACTTTAGGGTAAAGGATATAAATTCACACGAATAAATCTTAATACTCAGGTGAAAGATAGAATGGTAGGTTTTTTACAGTTTATCTATCGATAGGTACTGGATAAAAATTTCCAAGTAGTCTTACTTCCTCCTTCCAAAGACGAGGAAGATATCCCCGTCGCAGTACTTCTTACGGTGGAAAGCCTTCTATTCTTTTTCCTGTCATTCTTTCCTCATTTCTCCGCTCCCTTGCGTCCATTGCTTTTCCCTCCTTTGAGTAATGATAAAGACTCTACGCTCCCTTCTTTCCTACGCAGCTTTAACTACTATTGCTTTAGTAGCTGTAGTCACAACTCAGTTAGTAACTACCCAAAAAACTCCTGCGATCGCTAACATTACACCTACCGTTATTCATTCGTTTAATAACAGTAATAAGTCCGATGGTTCCACTTCAGAGGCAGAATCTGTACAAAACAGCGATGGTAAGCTTTACGGTACGAGGTACGGGGGAGGCGCAAATGATAAAGACCTGATTTTTAGGGTTTCTCCTAATGATAGTAATTTCAACCTTTTCAATTTGTTTAGGGAGAAGGATGGTCAAAGGACTAATCCTAAAATTGCGGCTACCCAATCTACCACGAACTTGTACGTCTATGTGTCTCCCACGGGAAGCGACACCGGAGGCGATGGATCGCTAGGCAAGCCATTGAGGACGTTGGCGTATGCAGCAAAACGAGTTCAACCGAATCAAAACTACACGATTTACCTGAACGCAGGTGTCTATAGGGAAACGGAAGCGACGGTACTTCCGCCGGGAGTGAATATCGAGGGAGCAGGAGAATCAAGCGTGACTATCACTAGCAACAGTGCGATTCCTGCTCCAGGAATAAACACAGGTAGCACCGACTGGAGTCTTTTGCATTATGGAAGCATTATTCAGCTTGTCTCGCCTAGCTACTCTGGCTCGAGCCCTAGGTATGGGGCTCCTTCCGAGATGATTGAGGCGACAGACGGCAATCAGACCTTAAGCGGCTTCACCATAAACGGGAACGGCAAGACCATCAAAGCCGGTGTCTGGGTGGAAAATCGTAATAATGTGACTATGCATAATGTCACGTTCAAGGATTTCCAGCACAGCGGTGCAGTTTTTACCCGTGGCAATATGTGGTGGTTCGTCCCGCTTCCAGAGGGAAAGTGGATGAAGAACACAACGATATATGATTGCACGTTTATTAACTCCGCAGCAGATGGAGTATCGGGAGGATCTACCGGGAACCTGAGACTTGGAGGGCTGGATGGCGCTGACATCTACAAAATTACTATCCGAGAAAATAAAGGATACGGCATCAAGTTCATGCATGTAGGTCATATACGTAACGTGAAGATTCACGATTGCGACATCCAGGTTCCGGAAGTTGATTCCCAGTGGAGCGAGGATGCTTCCATTGAACTTTGGAATTTGAGTTATGGAAACGAAATCTACAATGTTACCTGTAATACGTGGTTATCGATGGTTAATCATGCAGTAATGAATGATTACCAGCCGACAGCTACACACCCAAGCAATCTCAAGATGCGAAACGTAAGAATAAAAGATATTGACGGACAGAGTGTTAAGGAGTCAATCGAGGTTGCCTTGAGTGGAGTTGAAATATCCGACTCCTACTTTCAGGATAAAGGCTTCGGTATTGCGATCTGGGGTGGGAAAGCATGGGGTGGAAGTATAGAAAATCACAACATCAACATCCACAATAATATTTTCGCAAATGTCGCTCGTAAAGTTCAATTTGGTTTCGGGAACAGTACTGCCGTCTTCATTCCCGATTTAGCTACCGACATCAAGATTCACAACAACGTATTCGATACCTTAGGGAATAGCCTACAACTCGACTCCGTAGACAGAATATCGATCAAAAATAATGTGTTCTTGAACTCTCAGGGAGACGATGTGCAAGGAGGTAAAAACATTGCTTTCAGTAATAATCTCCGCAGGAATACGAACCCAGCAAAACCAACTTGGCAAACCCGATTCGCGGTTAATGCGACAAACATCCAGGGTGATCCAAGATTTACAGGTATAGGCGACCGTTGGAACTCTTACTACAAGGCGGCTTCGTCACGCAGTCTTGTGGTGGATAGAGGAACTAATGTAGGGCTTCCTTACTCCGGTTCGGCACCTGACATCGGTCGATGGGAGTGGTAAAAATACTTGTTGGGTTTTGGGGAAAAGGGAAAAGGTTAAAAGGGAAAAAACCTTATATATCGAGTCTTCCACTCCTTTTTCCTTTTAACCGAGCAGTATTGGGAGTGGTAAGGAAAGTTGATTTAATAAAATCCAAATTTTTGGATCGGAGTTTGGCTATACCAAAGCCTTAAAGGATAATGTACAGTGACAAACTATTAATGTCATCGAGGGTGTGAAAGCTTGAACTCTCTAGTCTTAAGCTTAGAAACGGCACAGGGAAATTACAAGCTGTATCAACACAAATTGTTGTCAGTCTAAAGTGGATAAGGATTTATTTGATGACACGAATTTGTCTCAACATCATTTAATTTGTCACTGTACAAAAAGGGAAAAAACCGCGAAACATTATGTTTCACGGTTTTCAGTGTGGTGTAAGGAGCTTAACTAAATCTCATCATAAAGTAACAGCCCAACAACAACGCACTGGTAACAATTTTGGTAACAGACTTTTTTTAGCGGCCTTAGAGCAAAGCACCACCACAACTAGAACCACACCCAGCAGTACAACCATAGCAATAAGCAGCAGTTTGGATCTCACTAATCAGGTCTAGACTGCCAGCTTCTAGCAATTTGCTAACTGTTAGTGCTTCAGAATTGCCAGTTTTTGCAGGCAAATTCATCATCTGGTTAAAGTCACAATCATATACATTTCCTAGATAGTCAATTGAAAGTTGATCGCGACACATCAAATGTTCAACTGTGCCAGGATTAAAATTTGACTCTAAAAACTGTAAATAGCTACTGTACAGTTTTCTCCGTTCTAAATGTATTTTGGTTCTACCAACTGGTAGGTTGGTAATGGTGAAGAGGTTGTTAAATATAATATTAAAATGTTCTTGCAAGAACATTTTGTAATCTTGTTCTAGGTTGGTCTGTTCGGGAGCTAAGAAAAATGTTTCAGTAGTGGGTAACTGGGGATTAAATACCAAGTCCAAAATTAAATTTTCATCTTTACCATAGCCGAGTTGGTTAAGCCACTGCAAAGCTTTGACTGAACTATCAAAAACGCCATAACCACGCATTTTATCAACATTGTCTGCTAAATAGCATGGTAGGGAAGCCACAATTCTTATTTGGTGTTGAGCAAAATATTCTGGTAAATCAGCAAATCCATCTTCAAAATAAATAGTCAAATTAGACCGGACAATCACCTGCTTGCCGGTTGCTCTTGCTGCTTCTACTAATGGCTTAAATCCATAATTCATTTCTGGTGCGCCACCAGTCAAATCCACAATTTTAATTTCGGGAAATTTATGGATTAGCGAAATCAATTGTTCGCAAATTTCAGGAGAAAGTTCTTCTGTACGTTTTGGCCCAGCTTCGACATGACAGTGTGTACAGGCAAGGTTACAACGCTTACCTAGATTAATTTGTAAAACAGAGATACCCTTTTTTGTGAAAGGGGAATTTAGTTTATTTTTAAATGGTGTAATTTTTGATTGAGTTTGCATTAGCTACTATTCCTTAAATATGGCAAAAATATACTCAATGTCTCTAACCTTGTAATAATCGGTAAATTATTCCACTAATAATTGCAGCAGTAGGTAAAGTTAAAATCCACGATAATAGTATCTGATAAAAAACACGCATGTTGGCTTTTTTGCCAGTCAAACCGACTCCAAAAATAGAACCAACTGAAACATGAGTGGTAGAAACCGGAAGTCCAAACAGACTAGCTGCAATCACTAGAATTCCAGTTACTATATTTGCTGATAAGCCTTGAGGAGGATTCAATGAGGTAATCTTTTCACTCATGGTGACAGCAACTTTTTGAGAGTTGAGTAAACCGCCAAGTGCCATTGCGATCGCAATTGTGATCATTCCTCCCTGAACTGAAAAATACTCAATAACTAGAATGAGTGAGGAAATCTTGGGAGTATCATTTAATCCTCTAGCAAAACTCACAACTCCGGCGCTGAGAAAATGGCAAGTATCAATCATTTTCTGATTGACTGGTAGGTTCCATTTGGAATTGATATAGCCAGATAAGCTGTAAATTGCTGCTCCGAAGGGAATAGCAATGATCGGACTGAGAAATAAAGGCAAAACAAAGGAAGTTCCCAAAACGGCAAAATTGACTTTGAGTCCGATCGCAACTAAACCAGCGCCAACTAGCGCACCTATTAAACTGTGAGTTGTGGAAATGGGAAACCCCATAAGGGTTGCTATCAGTACAGTTAGACCAGTAGCGATCGCAACTGCGAGATGAAATTCTGGTGAATTAGCGATCGCATCAGGTACTAGTCCTTTACCAGAGAAGTTTTTAATTAGTGTACTTGCCAAAAAAGTTGCAGTTGCCGCACCACCTAAAGTTGTAAAAGTTGCCCACAAAATTGCTGTTTGATAGCTGCTAGTTCGGCTACCAAACAACGTTGCTACCCCTTTAAAGTTGTCATTGGCACCATTAGAATATGCTAAAAAAAGCGTAGCGATAAATAAACTAATTAACAACATTTTGGGGCTTATAAGAAAGAAGTCAAAATTGAGAATTCAGAATTAAGAATGCAATTAGTGAAATATTAAAATTGTGCATTCATTTTCCAGTTGCACAGAGTTATGAATACTTCTAACTACTGACAATTGAATTCTTTTTTAAGAAATTAACAGCAACCACCACCGCTATAGTGCCAGGTTGAGTTGGTAACAATTATTTCTGCTGGCTTGATAGCCGCAAGTTTAGCGGCAGTTTTATCACATACTGCTGCGGGAATACCTCGCTGGAGTATGTGTCCTGCTGAGTCATCGAAGAAGGGTTTCAAGCCAGCATAAATTGCTGTTTTTCCAGTGAAAATACAAGCACCATCTTCTGGAATATCAACTTTAAAGGAGACAGAATCCAGGCTTTCTAAAAGTAGGTGTTCGTCTAAGTTATAAGTCTGAGAATCTAGTAGGCGATAAGGACGACGGGCGCGAATTTCAACCTGACCAAAGCCAGCATTTGTAATCCGTTCAGTATACTCTTGATATGTGAGTGCGCCTGATAAACACATGGCTCTGAGTCGTTCATCTTGTTGAAGATGTGCTGGAATTTGACTAGTGGCAATTGGATCGCTCATCTGCAAACGTCCGCCTGGTTTTAATACCCGATAGGCTTCTTTTAAAGCACGGTTTAAATCTTCTGGTTCAAAGATGTTGAAAAGACAATTCTGTGCCACGATATCGACGCTAGCATCAGCAACGGGTAAGTTGAAAGCATCACCTTCGCGGATTTCTACAAAACTCGTGTCAAACCACGGGTTTTCTTGAGCAGCAACTTCTAGATTGCGTGCAGCTGCTTCCCGCATGGCCCCAACCGGTTCAACGGCAATTACAGCACCTGCATAGCGGGAAAAATAAGCGAATTGCAACGCTTCTAAGCCTCCACCAACGCCGACATAAAGCACAGTAGGCTGATTTCCTAGTTCGGTGGAGTGAACAGTGGTGCCACAACCATAGTTCATTTCCTGCATAGCCAAAGAAATTTTCAACCCTGGTAGTTGCAGGGGTGTACTTTGCACACAACAAAGTCCAACTTGCGGGGTTTCGGCAACTTCGCGGTAGAATTGCGCCGCTGTTTCTAGATAAGTCATGCAGTTTTAGATTTTTAGATGATGACAGCTTTGTGCATCCTAATATAATTAACCCTGAGTTGGATGAGTTATTGCTCAAATTGCCAAAAACCCCAAATCTTCCTGGAACAGAAAACTTTGAGGTTTTATCGTTATTTCACACTAGATAGGGGATGAGGGAGCAGGGGGACAAGGGGACAAGGTGACAAAAGTTTAGAACTGACAACAAGTCTTTCCCCTTATCCCCAATTCTCCTTGTCCCCAAGTCCTCTTTCCCATTCCCCATTCCCCATCTCAAATTCAATCATGCAATGTGTAGCCGACACCACTCACAGTTTGAATGAGACACTTTTCGTTATTGGCTTCAAGTTTCAGACGCAGGTAGCGTATGTGAAGTTCGATGATGTTGGCATCGCCCATGAAGTCGTAAGCCCAGACTTCTTGTAAAATGCGATCGCAGGTAATTAGCTGTCGTGGATGGGCCAGTAAATATTCCAGTAAATCAAATTCCTTAGCAGTTAACTCAATTAACCTTTGATCTCGGTACACTTGGCGCGTGCGACGATTTAAACTCAAGTCTTCAAATTCTAAAACATCTGCACTGTCTACTTGCCAATTTCTTCGCAGGTGAGTGCCAACTCTGGCTAATAATTCATCAACACTGAAGGGCTTAACGAGGTAATCATCAGCACCAGCGTCTAAGCCTACAATGCGATCGCTTACTTCATCTTTGACGGTTAATAATATTATTGGCAATTTATCACTAATATTTCGCAGGTGGCGGCAAATTTCTGACCCCGATAAGCCAGGCAACACCCAGTCTAAAATTACTAAATCTAGATGTAACTCACGCGCTGCGGTGAGTGCAGTTAATCCATCGTAGGCAATACTGACTTGATAGCCTTCATAATTTAATTCTAATTCGACAAATCGCGCCAGTTTGACTTCATCTTCAACCAGTAAGATGTGCGTCATGATGATGTTAATGATTTCAGCAGGGTACGGTAAGCAACAATACGGTCTGGAAACACTTGAGCGAGGTGCTAGCTACTTACATAGCCAAACATCTAAATTAGGTGTACGTTAGCTTAGTATAAACCTGAGTAAGTAACAACAGTATATTTGAAAATACCGATGGCTGCTTAATCAAAGAACGATCAAACTGACTATTAGCAATAGATTGTGACATCTTCACCACATTTATCGGCAAGATAACAGAGCGCTTTAAAACGCAAACCAACCACTTCCTCGTATAGAGGATTTAATTTACACATCGGAGGGATATGAAATAGCTTCCGACCAAACAGTGTGATATCTTGCTCAAAGGGACACTGAGCAGGAATAGCTTTGCACAAGAAATGAGCCAATTTAGAGTTATGAATTTCTATCTTTTCCAACCACTCGCGCACTGGATGTAGTAAATCATTGTGTGACCGTACTTGAATAAAGCTTGTCATAATTTTTCACCTTAATAATTTCAAACTAGATTGAGTTTGTTCTATTTGAACCTCTATAAATACATACACTTAGGTTCTATAGTTTTATGCACTGATTCCTAGTTCGTTCTCTACAGAGATAGAATGAATCTCTAGGTACACTGTAAACTACACATTCAAGGGTCAAAATTCCTGATGATTTCTACAATTTCCAAAAACTTTTGCAACAAATGAATCGGCTAGCTGTAACTCACTGGGTTGGGTCAAGAACCGCTATATTGTGCCAAACGCTAGGCTAGATATTGCCGGACTGCAAAACTATAACCAAATTCTGGGAGGCGCAGCTAAACTTACTCTAAAAAAGCATCAAGCTTTAAAGAAGCTGCGAAAACTTATGACTGATAACTTCTTCAGTAACAAAAAGCTACTTTTTGACCGATGGGCACCAAGTTATGACTGGCTCTTCCCTTCAGTGTTTTATCGAGCCATTCACAAACGCTTGCTGGAGTACGTCGATTTACCAAAGTCAGCAAATGTACTTGATATCGGTTGTGGTACTGGCCGCTTACTTGAGCGCCTTGCTACTCAGTTTCCTGACCTGCGGGGTACTGGATTGGATTTCTCTGCTAATATGTTGCGGTTAGCAAGACAGAGCAACCACCACCGTCCACGTTTAATTTATATCGAGGGCAAAGCTGAGTCTCTTCCTTTTGCTGATGGTCAATTTAATGCTGTTTTCAGCACTATCAGCTTCTTGCACTATTTGGAACCGAAACAGGTAGTTAGTGAGATAGCACGGGTACTTTCTCCCGGTGGACGCTTCTACTTAGTTGACATTAACATTACTTCTAAAAAAGACGCAGAACCTCAATTATTGCCACTTACTCCCCGTGGAATTAGACTCTACAGCCCTAATCAACGTCAACTTCTTGGCTCTTCTGCTGGGCTATTGTGTTTGAATCACCACTATTTATTAGGGCCAGTCTTACTAACAATTTTTGCTAAACCTCCGATTTGAAAATAGATAATTGAAAACAGTAAAAGATTGTAAACAGCTTGTATCAGTCATTATTCTCTATATCTTAATTACGAATTACGTTAGCGTAGCGGTAGCGAGTCCGCGAGCGTCATTACGAATTAGTATGTCCTCGATATTCCATAAACACCACAGGAACTTTGAGCAGCTTTTTAGCTAATTGCGACAATCTAAATTTATCGTTGAGCGTAGACAAGCCTGTTGTTTTGGGAAATTGTGGTAAGTCTTCAAAAGATATTGGTACAAAATTAAACCGACTGTAAAACTGTGCCAATCGTTCACCTAAACATTCAAGATAAAGTGGTTGCGTTGCTGTATTAATCAAATGCTGCGTTAGCAAAGTACCCAAACCGCGACCTCTCCAAGCTGATGCAACGACCAAACTACCAAGTTCTTGTGCCCCTGAAAAATTACGTAGCTGTCCGCAAGCTACGAGATTATCACCGCATTCAATTACCCAAAATTGCTGCCAGTTTAATTGGGTTGGGTCGAGTTTCGCTGAGAATACCAGCAATCGAATCGACCACTTATCCGCCAAGGTTGCCTTGCGAAGGACACATCCAGATGGTAACGGTGGATTACTCTGGTTCATTAATTACACTTTGATAGTTTGGATCACAATCATCACACGATATTATTCACTTAGATCATTTGCCATTCTCTGTCAAGCGTCAATAAAGCAATTCTAAAAGCATCTCGGATATCAAATCTGTTCTAACTTTCTTTTGTCACTCTAGGCAGAGGAAAAAGAGAAAAACTCTGACCAAAGAGATAAAAATAGATGATTGTGCAAGGTATTCATGATGCTAATCAAGTAAGAAAATCCTGTAGAAAGTTGAGGAATAGGAAATACCTTGAGCCAAGGTTTAATCAGGTTAAAAAGGATGATTGGTTGAACAATAAGACGTAGATTATTTAAGATATTCTTCCAACCTAAATTTTCATCCCACAACGGATGCTCGGCAAATATTTGGAGAATATAGCTGTGAGATTTTTGGAAAACACTTGAATGAAGGCTGACCATGAGATAAGTACTACAAACTATTTCCCACCACTTTTGAATGTCAGAATAATGAGTCAGCCGAAAATCTGCCCATCCAAGTTCATTTTTACTTTGCTTAAGTCCATATTCTACCCATGTTCGTAAGCCGTAAAGATTCCCAACTTCTGAGTACTTAATATCTGGAATATTCGTCATTAAAAACCATGTTGAATTTTCAGGTAGCTTTTCCGTATCCGTTGTGACTTGCCAATATCGAATGGAGCGTCGTTTGCCAAAAATAATTTCTCTAATATATCGAACTTCCTGACTACCATTAGAGAAAACACGGTTAAATTTACGCCATTTGTTATACCTGATACTTTGCCCTTTTGGTAGCCAAACTCCGTGGTTACTACGTATAGCTACCACAAAATTGAGTTGTAATTGATTCAAGACACTAATGAAATTCCCATCACTTTCCCCATACAGACTATCTGCCAAAACCAATTCAAATTTAAACCCCATTCCTTGAAGTTCTCTGATTAATTCTGCTGCGATTTCTGGCTTGGTTTTATATTTATCTCCTGTCTGTAATCTCTCCCGTGGTTTATAAATTTGAAATGTTAATGCATTGGTCATATCTTCAATTACACCATAGGCTGTTACTACAACTATGCCCTGAGCAATTTTGCCTAAGTTCCCAATATACTGCCTTTTCACATAGTCTGTAGTATGACCTTGTTTTTTGTCTCCAGTTTCATCAATTATTAGAATTAGCGTTCGCTCATTTAATACTCGTAGTATTAGTTCTAATCTTCGCTTTTTTAATGATTCTACTGACCAAGGTGATTCTGTTAAAAAATGATGTAATGATTGGTGGTTCTCTAACCCTACCACCTTGCCTATTTCTGGTAATGATTTCCTTTTTATCTCCGATATCATTCCCAAATGTATGTCTCGAAAACTTTCAAAACTTCTAACTTCTGGAAATAGATTTTGGTAGATTGCACAATATTCGTCCACGAATTTTATGCTTGGTTTGGGACTTCTGGGCTGTGTCATCGTCCCCTCCTGCCTTTCAGACCTCTTTTCTGATTTTACTCTCCCCGGAGTGACAAAAGAAAGTTAAGTTGTCCTTTAACGACGGCAAGCATTCTAAGGTTAGCAAATTTCATAGTTATGAATTTTTGTCATCAAAGATGAGTAGTACTAAACAATACTTCCGATAGAGGGACAATCAGCGATAACTAGATTCTGGATAGATGTACTCAAAACCCAAATTTTCTTAAGATAATCCCAACAATAAATAATTAAGGAATGTCATCATGGCTGAACAACAAAAACAAAAATCTGATAATCAAGAAACTACGCCTACTGCTTCTGGTGGCTACCAAACCCCCATCGACGAAAGTATCCGCAAAACTGGCGATGCTGAAAAGAGTGATGCTAAACCCAGTGCTACGCCAGAAGCACCAGGAGAGGATGGTATAGCAGGTAGCCCCAATCAGGGAACTGAATCACGTTAATTGGTTTTAACTTTCCCAAGTTTGAATAATCTTCTTGGGGTTTTTTAGTAACCCCGATTTACTAAACTTTGAGTGGATAGTTGTGGTTTATATCACGATTATTCACTCATTTTTGTTGTGCGAGAATGTGGTGCGCTAAGTACGTAGGCGCAGCCCCAATACTGCTCGGTTAATGGACTTCTAAATAAAAAAATACTCAACTACTTATTGTGGGTTGGATAATTTATTTCTTGGAAGTCCCAACAAAGCCCTGAAAATGTTGGGTTTCGTTCCTCAAACGCCACTTGCTTCAAGTCGGGAAACCCGCCCAACGGAGTGGCTCCCCAACCTACCTGGAGTAGTTTTGCATTCTGGCATTGTTATGTATTTTATTTTACCTCTTACTAAAAAAATGATTTTTATTCACTTAGTTAGTGCTTGTGCAAAGCTATACCCTGTAGGGCAATTCGTGAATTGCCCCTACGGTAAATCGGGGCTTTCAATGCTTTTTTGCCTACTGAAGTTTGTCAGCAAAGCGTTAAGAAAAAATCACCTATCCCTGAAAATCTGCTCAACTTCATGATTCTTAATCATGCCAGCTTCCTCTAGTGGCTGACAGAAGTCCCACAATCCAATAGGCTGATCTTAAAGTAGTGATTTTTCACTGAGTCGTTAAGAACTACCTATACAGAAAATGTCTCTTAAAATAGTCCAGAACTTTGATGGCAGTTTCACTCTTGAAGCACAAGCCCAAGAAACTTTATTCAACTTATTGACAAGCGATGCTTTCTTAAACCAAATTCGCCAACAATTGCAGTGTGAGCAAATTAAATTTACAGAATTAATTTTCCAACCAGTTCCTTATAGCTTAACTACAACGAAAGGAATGCCAGCAGAGTTTGAAAAGTATCATGAATCTGATGAATATGCCATCATCAATGTACCACCAAACTTCATGTTTAGTGCTAAGATTTTTAAACCCAGTCGCCTTTGTGCAATTTACCAAAAATTGGGTAATGGGTAATTTAAAAGATAGTTTTCCCTAATTAGCAATTTTCCATTCTGAAGGCAAATAGTAAGTTTAATATTTGATGTATGGCTCTTGAAACGAATCTTTCTTCTTTGGCAGCCTTGGTATACATTCCTTACATTGATGATAGCGGTCAATTACCTGAACAATTTCAAGGTAAAATCGGGGTGTATGCTATTTTTGACCAAGAAAAAGTGCTGCAATTTGTAGGATACTCTCGTGATGTTTATCTCAGCCTCAAGCAGCATTTAGTCCGTCAGCCACAGCAATGCTATTGGGTCAAAGTTCAAACTATTGAACGCCCTAGTCGCACAATTTTAGAAAATACTGAAAATGCTTGGATTGCTGAAAATGGCGGTGTACCTTGGGGAAATGGGGATAACAAGGAAAAATGGACTCATCCCATTGATGTCAAATTGATAATGACACCTGAAGAACAGGCAAAATATCAAAATCCAGCTAATGATGAATTAGCACAAATGAAAATTATTAAAAATGTGGCGCGAAGAGTAGAAGCAGAAATTTCAACGCAATTATTAGAAGTGCGTGGTTTACAAATGCAAATTCGCTTCAATCCTAAATTGAAAGAAGAAGGTTTACTAGATTTGAAATGAAGGTTGTTTTGGGAAAACTATCTTATGAATATCGCTTATAATCTCCCATGACAATACAGCTGCTGAACGATCGCTATCAAGTTATCCGCACACTGGGCGCTGGTGGGTTTGGTGAAACCTATCTAGCAGAAGATACCTATATGCCCTCAAAGCGCCGTTGTGTGGTTAAACAGCTAAGACCAATTCACAATAATCCCCAAATTTACCAGTTAGTGCAAGAGAGGTTTCAACGCGAAGCAGCTATTCTCGAAGAACTCGGTGGTGCAAATGACCAAATTCCAGCATTGTATGCCTATTTTTCCTCTGGCGGACAATTTTACTTAGTTCAGGAGTGGGTTGAAGGCGATACCCTAACTGGAAAAGTTCAAAAGCAGGGGCTATTTAGTGAAGGCGCTGTCCAGGAATTATTCATGAATTTATTACCCGTCCTGGATTATGTTCATTCTAAGCACATCGTTCACCGCGATATTAAACCGGATAACATCATTGTGCGTCATCGTGATGGTAAACCAGTGCTGATTGATTTTGGCGCTATCCGGGAGTCAATGGGAACCGTAGTAAATTCTCAAGGCAATCCTACCAGTTCGATTGTGATTGGTACACCTGGCTATATGCCGAGTGAACAAGCCGCAGGTAGGCCAGTTTATTCGAGTGATTTATACAGTTTAGGAATGACGATAATTTATTTACTCACTGGTAAACAGGCGCAACAACTAGAGACGGATTCCCAAACGGGTGAAATTGTGTGGCGACAGTATGCGAGTCATGTTAGTCCAATGATAGCAGGAGCGATTGATAAAGCGATCGCATATCATCCGCGCGATCGCTACCCCACAGCTAGAGCAATGCTGGATACTTTGCAGAATATCGCAAATCCAATTCCACCAACGCAACCCATCTTGACTCAACCGACTATAGTTTCTGCACCACCACCTCAGACAGTGGCTGTCAAACCACAGCCGAATCCTCAAGGTAATAGTCAGAATAATATCCTTATGGGCAGTTTGATTGCAGGTGGGCTAATCGGTGCATCTGTGATTATTAGCCAGGTATTAACAAAACCTACTCAATCTACAGCAGACAAAACGGTGTTACCTTCAGAAACTCCGTCAAATGTCACCAGCCCAGTCATAGAAACTCCTAAATTTATACCAACTACCCCATCTGTTCCTACTCAAACCCCATCTGTTCCTACTCAAATTACACCTACCCCAACGACATCAATACCGCCAGTTGGTACCACGACCGTCAACACTTATTTATGGCTTTCCCAAAGACTTGTAAGTGATGCAGATTTGGATGGTAAAGACGGTTTTGAACTAGATATTATGCGAAATTCGATTTTTGCTAGTCACGGCCGCCGTTTTGATACTCCTGGATTACAAGATTATTTTGACAACCAACCTTGGTATAAACCTATATATTCACCAAAAGCGTTTCCATCTAAATTACTGTCAAAATTAGAGCAACAAAATATCGAGTATATCAACAAATATCAAGAACGTTACGGCTTGAGATATTTTAAGAAATAAGTTTAGGCAAGAGGCAACTGGAAAGAAGGCTTTTTGAATTGCACTGAGTTTTTTCAAAAATCAATCAAATATGAGCCTTATATGTTGGTAGGGGCGTACTAGTGTAAGCGGTTACACTCGATACATTTATTGCAAATATTCTTGTAAATGCTATAACTTCTAAGTATATTAGCTTGAACTTATCAAAGGATTTATTGCTACTTATTAGATAATATCTAGGTTATCTAGTGTAATATACCAGACAAATCACTAGATATTTAATAGCCTAAAATCGCTAGATATTAGAGACTAGTCCTACCGAAGCCTATATAGAGTGAGAGCTAAACTGTTTTTTTCTACGCCAAATTCCATCTCTAGATACTAGGCCGTTTCAGAACCAGGCATTTATATTTAATATATAAAATTGCTATCTCGGAGATTAGCAATCCATAAGTTAAAGAAATGCCATTTTTATAATTTCTTTGTTATTTTGTATTTAACGGGACAGTTCTTCCCGATTTGGTGGGCTTAAATAACAATTAGTTAGACAATTTCCCTCCAAAGATGCATGTAAATTCTTTGTATTGTGCTTATTTTTCTGCATAATTTCCAAGCATAATGCAAATTGGCTTGACAGATTAGATGGTAATATTCCAATTCGGCAAATAGTTCATCTACACAAGGAAAACCTTGCCTACTACTATGCTTAAAATAAAGAATCAGCGTATTTTTTTGTCTGCGTTTATTCAACCTTTAGGACAAAATAATCAAGCAGATAGCAAAAAGGAATTAGCTAAACCTAAATTAGATTTATTGCAACCATTACGTCAATGGCTGGATGAAATTGAGATTCAGAATCAGAAATTAGCGAAATTTATTGCTAAACTGATTCCTGCTCAGTGTCCATTCGAGCGTGATATCAAGCTTTTTGGTCGCAAAATAGGACACATTCCGCCAATGTGCAAACTCAATCCACTTTATAACGAACTTGTCTACTTGCGTTTTCGCGCTTTGTGTTATTTAGTAGATCAGTGTGGAGAGGATATTCAATCCTACTGCTGAACATAACTAGAAAAACGCAACATGGAAATTCAAATTGAGCATCAGCCCAGA
The DNA here is from genome assembly GCF_010747425.1 of Nostoc sp. UIC 10630. Classification (NCBI taxonomy): domain Bacteria; kingdom Bacillati; phylum Cyanobacteriota; class Cyanophyceae; order Nostocales; family Nostocaceae; genus Nostoc; species Nostoc sp. UIC 10630. The sequence goes on along the minus strand of NZ_JAAGOG010000069.1, from coordinate 2,353 downwards.
CAAGAACGCCTCAATGAATTGGGTGTCTATAAATGGGATATTTGGAGAAAGGAAGTCTCAAAATTCCCTTGGACTTATGATTCTCAAGAAACTTGCTACTTTTTGGAAGGCGATGTGGTTGTTACTCCTGATGGTAGACAGCCAGTGCAAATGGGTAAAGGCGATTTGGTGATTTTTCCGGCTGGAATGTCCTGTACCTGGGAAATTACAAGCGACGTGAAAAAACATTATTACTTTGATTAATCAACAGTTAAGATTGATCCCCATTCTTTTCTTGATGATCTACAAAACCAACATCTCACAACATCTCATAAATTTAGATTTTTCTTATAGGTGGGGTTCGCAACGAAGCTCGTAGGATAAAGTAACATATTTGGTAAATTGCTTGTATCCATATCTGTCAAAAATCGTTGCGACTCCATCCCCTAAACAATATTTATAAAAATAGATAGCCTCATTTTCTCCACATTTGGCAGAAAGTTGATGGCAGATATCTAAAAATATAAAATTCATTGATCCCCGACAATTTTAGCGAAGTCGGGGATCTTGTTATTGAAATTTATCATAGCTGATCGCCACTACTGGGAATCTTGGGAGTTCATAATCAAGTTAGTGAGAGTTCAATACTTTTCGGATAAACCTAATAATCTCTCTTTTGGTCTGGGGAAAGGTTAAAGGGCAATGGGGAAAGGGAAATTCAAACCCTTTCCCTTTCCCCTTTTCCCCTTAACCGAAAAGTATTGAGATGTTATTCAGCAGAGAAAGATTTCGTCTTACCACAATTTTATTGAGGAAAATCATTAAAAATGTTACTGCATTTGAGTACTTGGCAAGAAGTCGAAGCTTATTTACAGCAGTCGAAGGGGATTATTTTCCCTATTGGTTCTACAGAACAACATGGGCCAACGGGGTTAATTGGTACTGATGCCATTTGTGCAGAAGCGATCGCAGCTGGTGTGGGTGATGCAACTGGCGCGATCGTTGGCCCTACGATCAATGTGGGGATGGCACTGCATCATACTGCTTTTCCTGGCACAATCAGTCTGCGTCCTAGCACATTAATTCAAGTAGTTCGAGATTATGTAACTTGTCTAGCCAAAGCTGGTTTTAGCAAGTTTTACTTTATCAACGGACACGGTGGTAATATTGCCACCCTCAAAGCGGCGTTCTCCGAAACTTATGCCCATTTAGAAGATTTGCAGATTGCCAATGCTCAACAAGTGCAGTGTCAAGTGGCAAACTGGTTTATGTGCGGTTCTGTATATAAACTAGCTAAAGAATTATATGGGGATCAAGAAGGTTCTCATGCAACACCAAGTGAAGTAGCCCTCACCCAATACGTTTATCCAGAGGCGATTAAGCAAGCACCCCTTTCACCAGAAGTTGCAAGCGGACACAGGATTTATAGCGCAGCTGACTTTCGAGTGCGTTATCCAGATGGACGTATGGGATCAAATCCTGGTTTAGCAACACCAGAACACGGAAAGCAATTTTATGATTTGGCGGTGAAAGAACTCAGCAATGGATATTTGGAATTTGTGAACGCAGATTAAAGGAGGCAGGGAGCAGGGGACAGGGGGGCATGGGAGGAGGGAGCAGGAGGTAGAGGGCAGAAAGAAGAAACTCTATCTAATGTGTGAGTGCTGCTTTACCCTTTCCCCTTTCCCCCTTAACCAAAAAGTATTGGGGCTACGCCTACGTACCAATTCCTACAAGCTCAAAATTTATTTTTTAATTGCCGTAATTGCCACATTTTCCAGAAATAGCTAGAAATCCAATTGGTAATCATGTGAGCGACAATCGGCACTAATAGGTTGCCCGTAAGCAGGGCACTATATGCCAATATCATCCCGACAATTGTTGCCCAAATTACATAAGGCCATTGTTGAGAACCACTAAAATGTAAGATGCCAAAGCAAAAACTAGATACAATGACAGCCAGATGATCTAATCCTAAAGCTGACAGCATTACACCTCGAAATAACAATTCTTCACTCAACCCTGGTAGTAAACCGAGCCAAATTAAGTCTGGTAACGCTAAGGGCTTCAGTACTACTTCTAGATAATAATCTGCACTTTTTCGATAGGGAGTCCAAACGCGATAAGCTATGCCACTTAACGCGGTAATGACGAATCCCAATCCTACGCCCAACAGCAAATCTTTCTCGTCCCACTTCCAGGAAAAGAGGGAAAAGTTGCCAAAGTGCAACGACAGTTTGGCGACTATCAACAAAATGATTGCAGTCGCTCCCATCGCCCCAAGTACTTGGATGCGTGTCAGATATGGAATTTCTGGCTCTTGTTTTTGTTGTTCAACCACAGGTTTTTAGGGTATGGGGCAAGGGTAAGGGGG